>JAGQHN010000056.1:0-11663 GCA_020431825.1 Trueperaceae bacterium
TGGTCTTCTTGACGATTACATCAAACACCAACTTAAACATCCCAGCATTCCTATGGTCTTACGTGCGTAAGTCCTAATTAGTAAACCACTCGAGCCATACCCCGCCTGACCCAAACTTTTTTGAAATGGTGCTTGTCCTAAGTGTTTATCATCGTGTAACGCAAGGATATTTTCTTTCCAGTCTTTTTCCGGGTCACTGGCAAAAACCCAGCCAGTTTTAGGCGGATGTGCAGCGGTTTGGGCAGCATTGCCAGAAGCTACCGAACTATGGCAAGCAGCACAGGTCATTTCATCAGAAACAGGTAAAACAGTATCAGCACTTGCCAAAGCTGCCCCTTGGGCATCGCGCGCTACGACCCGCACCATCGGATAAAAGTTTTTATTGCCATTATCATCAACTGGAGTAATGGGAATGCCCTCAGCACTCCAAACACCCAGATCGCCATTCCAGCTCATAGAGGCCGGGGTAAGACTGGAAGTAGGATTACCCGTCAGGCCAATATCCTCTTTCAGACTGACGCCAAAGAGACGATCTACATAGCTCCAGAAATTGGTTTTTTGGACGCTAGTGGTGTTAATAGACCCGGTGGCATCAGCGATAGCTTCATAAGTCAAGCTAACCCCATCTGATACAAGTCCGCCATTTTTATCAACAAGTTGCGCGTGCAGATTGTTATAAGGCGGCAAAATTGAAAAGATAGAATAGTCTTTGCCATCCACACAGTGCATACCCAGGTCATTCCAGGCAAGCAGGCTATACGCACCCGTAGCGCCTGGGGGGCTAGGCGTCGGTGTGGGACTGGGAGTACCTGGTGACTCAGTGTCTGACAGACTGTCATTACAAGCAGTCAGCAAAAGAGCTACCAGAAGTACCAGAAGGAAAATCTGTTTAATACGCATGCTGTTCACCCCTACCAGTTTTCTTTGTGGCCTATGCTACAAAGCCTTGCTTAATTGAAACTGAAGTTGGCCCGAGATAAGAAGCATACAGTTAGCTTTTAAACTCGAGCCTCTAGACCCAAGATGAGCTTTTCTTGAACTTCGGCTTAAGCGATTGCCAAATCTACTACACCGATTCTCACCTAGCCTTGGGTATACTTCTTGAGTGCTTCGGCTTTCGCGCTATTTCATCCGTGAAACCACCGGCTTGTATATCTTTGGGGTAGCAGCCTTTTGCCTGCTGCTTTCTATTGACATGCTGACCACCTGGTCAAAGTTTTTGCTCGAGCAAGAAGCTTCAGCAGCAACCGTCGGTCGGCTCATGCTTTACAAGCTACCTATGTTTTTGCATTTATCCATGCCTATTGCTATTGTCTTTGCCATCTTGCTTGCTACCGGTCGCCTTGCTAAAGATTCTGAACTCAAAGCCGCCTATTCGCTAGGGGTCAAACCCTTTAATATGCTCTTCCCTATGCTCTTTTTTGCCCTCTTAATCAGCCTCTTAACCCTGCTCAAT
Source organism: Trueperaceae bacterium (assembly GCA_020431825.1). Classification (GTDB taxonomy): domain Bacteria; phylum Deinococcota; class Deinococci; order Deinococcales; family Trueperaceae; genus JAHEBB01. The sequence continues at coordinate 1,457 of JAGQHN010000056.1, forward strand.
AATGGCTTTATTGAACCCGTGGCGCAGCGGTCTTATGATCAGCTGGTAGATAGTTTTTTCTATACCAAACCCCCCCCGGAAACGCAAACAAATGTGGCTTACCGCATCTCAGATGACAGCATTTACTTTGCTGGACGTATTCGCGCAGATGAGTTTGATAGCAATATCGCTAACCTTAGTGGCATCTATGTGTTACGACCCGATGGTAGCAGCATCAGCGCCCCAGAGGGTAACTGGAACTCAGAGGAACGGAGCTGGCTACTCTACGACGCCGAAATTGTACAACCGGACGGCAGCAAAGAAGTTAGACCTGAGCTTAGCTTGGCATTTGAAACTGCCTCAGACGCCGCAGAGGTGCTGGTAGATAGTGCCTCACTGACCCTGGCAGAACTCAATAACCGTCTGGCAGAAGCTCAGCGCACAGGCGGTCAGCTCCGCGACCTGAGGCACTCCTTTCATACCCGCATTGCCGATGCGTTCAGTGCCCTTATTTTTGCCCTTATTGCCAGCGTCTTGGGTCTACAATTACATGGTCGCGCCTCCGGCTTTGGCTGGACAATTGTGCTGCTGGTTCTGTTCTGGGCACTCTGGACGCTTTCTGGTCAGCTCTTTGAGCAAAATGTCCTCTCGCCTGTTGTTGCAGCCTGGCTTACCAGCGGACTGGTCGGCGTCGTTGGGCTGGGACTCGCCTGGTGGCGTTTACGGTGAAGCGCTTTAACGCCTATCTGATAAGAGAGATTATGCCTTTGTACGGCGCAGGCATTGTGGCCTTCATCCTGGCGCTCTTAGGTCTTTTTCTGGTCAATCTGCTGGCCGATGTTCTTTCCAGAGGCGTCCCCCCTGGTCTGGTGGCTGAGTATCTGCTTTACAGTCTGCCAAGTGCTGCGGGTCGCGCGATTCCGCTAGCCCTTCTTTTTGCCACCCTTTTAGGTTTGACCCGGCTTTCTCAAGATAGTGAAGTAAAGGCGGCGCTGCTTCTGGGTCTAAGCCCCAGGCAGTTTGTTCTACCCCTTTTAAGCCTGGGCGCTGTGGTTAGCGCTATTAGTTTTTTCAATAATGAAGTCATTGTGCCCTGGTCACAGCAGCGCGCTTCTGAAGTGGAAAAAGATATTCTTTTAACCAGCCCCGACGCCTTTTTAGAAGAAGGCAGCTTTTTCACCGATGCCCTGGGTCGCTCGATTTATATTGACTCCCTCGAGCCCGGTGGAAAATTTAAAAATGTCACAGTTATTCAGTCAAGCGGCAGCTCTGGGCCACGCGAAGTCATCAGTGCAGGCAGTGGTGAACTTGATGAACAGGCAGGCATCTGGCAGTTAAAAGACATCCGCTTTGCTACCTACCGTAACAGCCGTCTGGTTCTGGATGCCAAAGCAGCAACAGCAACGCTGCCCATCCGCCAGCTTTCTGCCGGGGGCAATACCAACCCCGAGTTAACGTATTTGCCATTCCGCGAACTCCTGAGCCGTATTCGTGAAGGGGGAGGCAGGCAAAGTGCTGAGTGGACCGCGCTGCACCGCAAGTTTGCTGAGCCTATTGCCGCTATTACCTTTGCGCTTTTTGCGCTGGCAATTACTCTGGTAAGTTTTCGCGGTGCTTTTAGCCTGGGTCTGGTATCGGTACTCTTTTTAACCTTTATTTATTATGCAACCTGGAGTGTTTCAAATACGCTGGGGGCACAAGGAACGCTACCTGCCTGGATTGCTGGTTGGCTACCCGTTTTTCTTTACGCTTTTGCAGGAAGTATCTTACTCGCTATCTCCTGGAGAAAGTAATGAGGGTCTGGCTTATTCGGCTAGCCCTGCTTGGGTGTATCTTTGGCTTATGGTCTACAGCCCTGGCTACCAAGGTTGTTATTTCAGCCGAGGAGCCTAGCTCCCTCGAGCTAAGACAAGTCACCCTACCAGACGGTTCAGATGTTGAGTACTACGTCATAAAAGGTAACCCCGTTCGGCTGGTCATAGACGAAACGCAAGAAGTTACTGCCAAACATATTGAGTTTGACCGCACCAATAAAGTCGTGCGCATTATTGGCTACGGCAGCATTACGACAGAAGATCAGAGTACCAGCGGCGATAATCTGGTTTTTGAGCTGGATAGTGAGACCTTTCAGGGTCAAGATGTTTTGATTATCACGAATGAAATAGATGTTTTAGGGGTCGATGCCAACCGGGTTCCCGGGCAGATCAGCGTGCTGACCGGCGAGTTTAGCCCTTGCAGTCGCTGTGGTCAAAAAGTTGAGGATTATAGTTTTAAAGCGGAGCGGCTCGAGCTTTTTCCAGGCGACCGTCTGGTTGCCTTTGATGTGCAGATTCGCATCAAGGATTTTCCCATTTTTTACTTACCTCTCCTGGTCGTGCCCCTTGGTCCACCTGACAGACAACCTCAGCTCACGCTGAATGCTGGTACTGAGAGCAGCCGCGCTGAGGTCTTTTTAAGCTGGCCCTATGTTTCAGGTGCCAATGCGCTGGGCTATGTAACCCTGCGTTACTGGGCCGATGTTGATGTGGGTCAGGGCAACTTTTTCAGCAATACTTTTTTGGGCGGAGCTGTAGAAACCAATTATCTTGGGGGCGAAATCAATCACCGCTTTTATACCGATACTGGCAAGGGTAGTTTTGATCTGGCCTATACCCCATCCTTTGTCGATACAACGCAGACAGATAAAAAGACGGACGAATTATTTAAAGTGCGCTTTCAGTACGACAGCGAAGAAAACCTTTCCAGCCCGCAAATCAATCTGCTGATTAGCCGCGATGATGACCTTCGTAGAGGTATCGCCGAATTCACCCTGCAAATGCGCAACAGCATTTCAGGCATCAGAGGGCAATTTGATGGTCGTGGCTTTCTTGACTTTGTACCCGAAGATGACATTGTTGACCCTTCTTATGGTTCACCAAGACGAGGACTCGAGTTAAATCTGAGCCCCGAGCAAGAGACCTTTTCCGTGGGACCTTTTAGTGCTTCAGGCATAAACTTAAATCTTGGCTTTTTTGAAGGACTCAGTAACAGCAGTAACCGCAGTGCTGCTGTCTCCAGAACGCAATTGGCCGGGCGTCTTGTGGAAAGTCACAATTTAAGCATTGAGCCGCAAAGACCCTGGTCAGGACTCGAGTTCAGTGCCAACAGCAGTTTTCAAGGCCAGTACTACACCACAGGTGAGCGGCTTATCCTCTGGAATACCAGCGCCAATCTGAGTCAAAGTTTTGGCATAGGCAGCATTCGCTTTGACTTTAATCGCAACATCAATGAAGGTGAAACGCCATTTGCCTTTGATGCGCGCAGCCTGGGCAATATCAGCTCTCTGGGGGGCAACCTGACCCTTACTCCCTTCGACTGGCTCAACTTTTCCAGTAGTACACGCTATGTTTTTCTTAATGACCGTAGCCGCGAAGCAGAAGGCTTTGACCCGCTGGTGACCAGCCTTACTTTTTTTAATAATCTGAACTGGATTAATCTTAGTTTTAGCAATAGCTATGATTTTAGCGAGGACAGTTTCGACCCTGGTAACCTTAAGACCGAACTGGGCCTGCGCTCACCTGACACCTCAGTTGACGCCAATCTCACAGTTACTTTTATTAAAGATCTCAATCCTAACTTTCCAGAACGTTTAGGGCCCGGCAACGACGAAAGCGAGCTTGATGTATCCCTAAACTTTGGACTAAGACCCTACTTGCTCTTTGACATGTCAGGTGGCTATGTCTTTGATCCACCTGAACCTGAAGAAGGCGCCAAAGCCTATAACAAGGATTTAACCCTGGGCTTAACCGTAGGCACCGAGGATCAGGAAGATCTGATTCCCAGTGTCAGGGTCGGCCTGAGCCGTGACCTCAATAATCATGAGACCAGCACAGTTAGCCTGAAGGCCACAGCTGCGGTTCAACCGGTTGAAGTCAGTTTAGAGCAGACTTTTAATGTCGCTGACCAGGTTCTGGGCGCCAGTAATTACCGTGTGACCTGGAAAAACATTGCTCAGCTCGAGGCCTCAGGCTTTGCTCTGATACCCGCAGGTCTTTTAGGGCTCGAGTTTGCGCCTGACCGAACCGAACTCTGGCGAGTTGACCTGGCAGAAAATCGCCTCGAGGGTGAGGCAAGGTGGCGACTCACCTATGAGAGCACCCATGCTTATGGTGAACGCAGTTGTAGCGCTCTTATAGACCCTTTGGAAGTCGAGGTTTGTGACAGCAAGCTAACTGGCTTTGTCAACCTGGATGAAACGCGGCTCGGACCTTTTTATTTTGGCGTTGACTTTGACAGCACCTTTTTGCTTGCCGATGACAGTCAAGCTCTTAATTATCTGAGCCAGGCTAATTTGCTGTTTTTTACCGATATTGCCTCTACCGTGGGCATACAGGGAAATTTGCAGTACGCGGCTACCGCCTCAGAAACCGAAATCACCCAGTCAACCCTGCGCTTCAACGACTTTGCCATAACGGCACGGTTTCTAAATGACTTTTACCTTTCAATGATTCTGGGTAATGATAGCGACGGGGAAACCTGGGTACTCAGCGACAGTCTTAGCGAACCCAGTTTTAACTTTCAACCCGAATTTCGCCTGACCTGGAACCGCTGCTGCTGGGCACTTTATAGCAGCTGGGATAGCGCCACAGGCACGCTCAGCATTACCTTGACAACGCCTGGCGGCACCGAGGGTTTGGGTGGCACCTTTGAAGATACGCCGCTAAAGCTTCCCGGCGAAAGCACCAATCAGCCATAACTTTTTATGGCTACACCGTTTTATGGCTACACAGGAAGGTTTGGGAATAATATGAAAAGGATACTGAGTTTTATTTTTTTGGCAATCATAGCTACTGCCTGTACGGGCACCAAAGAGGTTGGCGTCCCCAGGCTTATTGTCGTGGGCAGTGGCGGAGAAACCTCGCAACTCACCCTCATTCAAGATGTCTTTTTTTCTGATAGTACGGCGACTAACCGCTTTCAGTTCTTAAAAACCCTGGATTTGCCCGCTCCCCCTATCGCCTCTGATGTGGTTGACCGCGAACTCGAGCGCTCCACTCTGGTTATTGTCAGTCAAAATGATACCGACACCTACCTAAGCTTTGTTAATCTCGCAGGCATTAACCCTGAAGCGCCCAGCGAATTTAAGCTGAGCTCTAGTAACCTGGCACTCTCGAGCCTTCTGGCTGAGGGTGAAGTAAGACCCTTTGCCCCGGTCAAACTTCAGGTAAGCAAAAATGGTCGCTATGTTGCTCTAAGTAACGAGTTGGCAACCACGAGCGCCATTGACATTATTGATTTAAGGGCCAGTGGTGGGCCAGCTTTGCTCGAGCGTTTTAGTGACCGTATCTTAACCAGCAATTTTTACCTCGAGCAACAAGAGTCAAGCAGTCAACTGTTTTTCTTTATCGAACAAGCCAGTGGCGCAGTTCTAAGCTACTTTAATCTGCCAAGTTTAAGCCTTAACCGTACAGGCTTCACCCTGCCCAATAGTCGTTCAGATGCCCCCCTTGATTTACAGAGCATTAATAATCAGCTCCTCGCGCTGCAAAATGACAGCTTTACACCCATCAATTCTCCAACGGGTACACCTACTGCCGGTACGCCCGTAAGCACCCTTAGCGACGCTCTTTTCTTTATTCCAACCAATGCCGATACCCTAGCAACGATTTTAGTCTTAAGTAGTGATGAATTGGGCGCTCACCGAAACCTGAATAGTGCCGTGGAAAGCACGGCTTTTACGGCGACAAATGGCAGCATTGAACCGCTGGGTGGCTTCGCCTATTTTGTGACTGATGGCGCCTCGCCCATAAAACTTTTTGATGTACAGACTTATCAAAATAATCCAGATACTGAAGTAAGCCGTCTGGTACAAAGTTATACGGTTGCTAATCCAGCCGATGAAACCACGCCTATAAGCCTGACCGATACGGTATTTATCACCTGGGCGATTAGTGAGCCGCCCCTTGCGCTCCCCTAAGCTAAAGATTCAGTAGCCGCAAGCTTTTCTAAGCCCCTGGTAATTCTGGCGACCAGATCAGCTTCGACTGAGCGTTTCGCCGTGCGTAGGGCATTGCGCACAGCCCGTTCATCTGAGCTACCATGACCAATAAAGGCATAACCTTTAACCCCAAGCAAAGGCTGCGCCCCGTATTCATAGGGGTCCATTCGGTCAGCTAACTTTTTGAGGGCTGGCTTGACCAGGGCTGCACCAATTTTTACCAGAAAGCCACTATTGGTCAGGGCATCTTTTATCCAGGAGAAGATTTCTTTAGCTTCACCTTCTGCAAGTTTGAGCATGACATTGCCCGTAAAACCATCAGTGACAAAGATGTCCGTGGTGCCTTTTAAGAGATCACGACCTTCGACATTGCCATAAAAGTTTATGCCGGGTGTGACTTTAAGCAGGTCAAAAGCTTCTCTGGTTAAGTCGTTGCCTTTACCTTCCTCTTCACCAATGGAAACTAGGCCTATGCTGGGTTCAGCTTTGCCGTAAAAAGTTTGGGCGTAGACACTGCCCATGATGGCAAATTGCTGCAAATGGGCGGGGCGGCAGTCGGCATTAGCGCCGGCATCAAGCAAGCCCACATAGCCATCTTTTTTAGGAATATTGGTCAGAATGGCAGGTCGCTCGATGCCTTTAATACGGCCCAAAACCAAGAGGGCTGCTGCCATACTGGCACCTGAGTGCCCCATAGAAACGCAGGCTGAGGCCGCCCCTTCTTTTACTAGATTCATACCCACCATGATGCTCGAGCCTTTGCGCTTCCTGACATCACTGGCATGATCTTCCATGGTGAAAAAATCATCACAAGGATGAATAGGAAGCTCAGCGCCCCGACTGGCTAATTCTTTTTGCAAAAGCTCTTCTTTACCCACCAGTACAACAGGTATACCTTCTTGAGAGGCCATAAGTGCGCCTTCAATAGCGGCTTGCGGCATTTTGTCACCGCCCATAGCGTCCAGTGCAATTGGTTTCATATCATTCATCATTAAGCTACAGTATATGATTTCAGTCAGGCTAAGATTAGCAAGAAAGCGCTATTTGTCCTTAGCAGGCATGAGCTCGAGTAACTTACCTTCTTCCCCCTCATCAAACCAAGCTTCAATAAGGCGATAAGAAATAGCCACATGCGAAGGCAGTTTCAATGTACCTGCCCTAAGCCCTTCTTTTATATCCTGGCGACTAAACCATTTGGCATCCTCGAGTTCCTGATCTTCTAAATTGATGGCATCAGTATTGGCCTCTGCCAAATAGCCAAGCATCAGCGAGCTGGGAAATGACCAGGGCTGTGACGAGTGGTAGTGTACAGTTTTGATTTCCAGACCCGTTTCTTCTAGAGCTTCTCGTAAAACAGCATCCTCGAGGCTCTCACCTGGCTCAACAAAACCAGCAATGGTTGAATACTGAAACTGAGGCCAGATCGCTTGCCTCCCCAAAAGACAATAATCCCCTTTATAAATGAGCACAATCACAGCCGGGTCAGTTCGCGGAAAATGCATATGCTTGCTTTCCGGATTGGTGCATTCGCGCATATGCCCAGCTTCTTTATTCAGCGTCAGATAGCCACAGTCACCGCAGTACTGATTGCGCTCATGCCAGTGACTTAATGCCTTAGCATAAATTGCCAGACTCGCTTCATCATGGGGCAGTACGCTTGCCTGCCAGCGCAGTTCCTCCCATTTCCCTTTGCTGCTTAAACTATCGGATGCAGTTTTTATTGGCAAGGCGAAATAGGTTAACCCCTCTAGCGTACCGAGCAATATGCTTTCGCTAATATCGCCAAACGTCTTTGCTTCACGGTAGTCCAGGTATACCGGATGCGGAATCTCCCCATCCGAGAGCAGATTTTTCCGCTGATAAATAGGTAAAAAACGACTATGCTGGGCCTCGAGACTTGTTGCCAACCACTGTGGGTCACGCCGTTTTAAAGCCATGCGGTCAAGGGTACTGGCGGTAAAAAAGTTAAGTGCAGAACGCTTATAGTGGTCCATGGTCATGGAGACTAGTTTACTCTTGTCAGAAGTTTTACAAAGCGAATAGCTTACTCAAAGAGGTTCTATAAAACGCTGAATTTCAACCCTGTAAGCATTTGGGTCAAGGGCAAAAAAATGATAGATCTGATACCGCTCATTAAGTTCTGGTGCAGACTCGAGCCTGCAGTTTTTGGCCCTCAGACTGGCATAAACCGCATCAACATCCGGATGAATCAGCGTAATGATAAAACTGGCTGATGCGGGCATGCTGAGGTGCTGACAAAAACCAATATAGGCAGTTTCAGTTACCTGAAAGATCAGGCAACTGCCCTGATCTCTGGCAAGCTTTAAGCCCAGGATGCCTTCATAAAAAGCTCGAGTCGCTTCTAAATCTTTACTCGGGTAGAAGGCAATAAACTGCTCAGCCTCAGACATCACGCAAATCTTCAAAAATCTGCCAGCCTACTCCTGGAGGCGTTGAATTCAGTTTAGCTTGCAGGGTTTCGGCTAACCAGGGTATGAGACCTTCGGCCTGTTCGCGGTTCTCTAAAAACGAAAGAACAGTAAACTGATAAAACTTCTGGCTGCTAGACAAAGTACCATCATCAAAAAAGGTAAAGGGGGCTCTCAGCATAGGGTCCCACAAGATATGAATTTCGGGCTCGAGCCTAGCAGGCAAATAATCAGCCAGATCCACATCTTCTTCCAGCGGATGCCAGATATAACCCTGTAAAAGTTTAAGGGCTTGTTTGTCTTCTGTCACCTAGTATCCACGAACCTCGAGCCGCTTACCTTCAGCATTGGGCTTAGCGGCAAAAGTTTGCTTTTGCGATTCGTTATACCAGCGGTTAAAAATGATGATGATTGGAATCGCGTAAAGAATCATCGCCATTACTTTCATAAGAATGCCTGCCATCCACTGGTCATCAAGCGCAGTATCAAACAGGACTCTTGGCGCATTAATATAGGTCTGATAAAAGGGTTCGTTGGCAAACGTGATAATACCAAAAAGCGGAATTTGCAAAACGGTTGAAACCACAAATAAATAGATAATCTGCATGCCGTAACCCAATCTTGGCAACTCAGGTAACGGACTCATAACGGGCCACCAGCTAATAAGCGCCACAATCATGAACAAAATGTGCTGGGTATGGTGCAAGGAGGAGTTTCTCAAGCCCGCATCGTATATCGCTGGGAAATGCCAGATAGACAGAAAAAGCGTATATGTTAGGGCTGCTACAACCGCATTGCTAAAAAACTTTGCAATGGGCTTTATACGCCTATTAAGTAATAAGGGTCGTAACACCCAATCAGGCATCGCCCAGATAAAGAGAGGGGCACAAAAATAGCTAATGGCCAGGTGCTGCACCATATGCGCACTAAACAAATAACGCTCTGCCAGATCATGTAAGGGAGAACCTTCAATAAGGTAAGTTAAAACAATGGCAAAGCTAAAAAGCAGGGCTCGAGCCACAGGAAATTTCGTACGCGGCGCAATTCGCTGGCGCAAAGGGCCTATAGCAGCAAAATAAGCTACAGTGACTGCTAAAAGACTACCAATAAGCACCGGATCCAATTGCCAACCCAAATAAAGAGGCATTTGCATAGCTACATCCTAACGCAAAAGAGGGTGGACAGATGACCTGCCACCCTCACAGTCTTAATGCTTTCTCAGTTACTCAGGTCTAAGACCTAAAACATCCGCTGAGCTTAACCCTTTATCACGCTGTGCCGCAACTTCCTCTGGCATAATTGGCATGAAATCTGTGAGCAGGGCATCATTACCCCAGCTGGTTAACTCGTGATTTAACGTAGCAGCAATTTGCTCATCGCTGAGTACAGCTGCCCAAGGAGTCATGACACTATTGTATTTGGCTCCATTTACTTCAATTTCACCCATTAAGCCGTAAAGAACAACATTAATGATGTACTCTCTACCACCTTCAGCACTATAAAGATCAGGCATATGGCCAGCTAACGGTGGAAAAGCAGCGGGTATGCCCTGACCGTTGGCCTGGTGGCAGGCCATACAGTTAGCTGTATAGGTCTTGTCACCGAGTTCCTGCCAGTCAAACTCAGCAGCTTGTGCTACAGGTGTTTCAGCTGGCACAGCAGGCGTTTCTGCCGAAGCCTCGGTGGTGTTCGTATCAGCAGCAGTATCAGTCGTATCAGTGGCAGTTTCAGAAGCTGTAGCTGCTTCAGCACTTACATCTGCTTCAGGCGTAGTGGTCGTTTCAGTACTGGCTTCAGGAGTCGCCTCTTCGGTTTGACTTGC
>JAGQHN010000056.1:11762-26841 GCA_020431825.1 Trueperaceae bacterium
GTTGTTTCTGCATTTTGAGGTAATGTCTCAGCCATAGCTAAACCAGGCAAGCGTAAACTGTATTCAGCTACTGGCGCCGCAGGTAAACTGACGTTCAGAGCAGCCTGATTTTTAGGTGAAGGTACATGGCTTGACTCAGCCAGAGTTTTGACTGGCTCAGTAACAACAACATGTTCTCCCTCACCGTGACCGGGAGCAGCCTCTCCCTCTATAGCAGCAGTTGTTTCCTGATGACTACGAAAGGCATTGACGCTGCGCACGGTAAACAAGAAAGAAAGGGCCACAAAGGTACCCATAGCAATGACCATACCACTCGAGAAAAAGCCTGTATAAATAGGATCATCATCACGCAAGTGCATATAAATAGCCACAACCAGTGCAAATTTGACCAGCGAAAGGACGACCAGGACAATAATTGTCCAGAAAGGATTTAACCAGGAAATCGCATTCTGATATTCAACAATTGCAAACTCCACATAGGTTATTGCTCCTAAGATAAGCGCAATAATCAAGTAGTAAGCAACCGCACCTTTTTTATGTTCAGCCATTCCAAAAACTCCAGTTACACAAACTCAATGAGGTAAACAACGGTAAAGATAACAATCCAGACAATATCAACGAAGTGCCAGTAAAGCGCAGCCACATCAAAATAAGCCTCATCTTTAGCCGTCATAGGTCTGAAATAAGTACTCACCAAAATGCCCAAAAGCCAGAAAACACCAACGGTTACGTGTACCCCGTGTGTTCCCGTCAGAACAAAAAAGGTCGTACCAAAGAGATTTTGCTGAGGGGTCAAACCTAAATGAACAAAATGGGTAAATTCAAAAACCTGAAAACCCAGGAAGATCGAACCAAAGACGCATACGCCTAAGGTGGCAAGCCTAAACCGTCCAATATTGTTGTTTCTCAAGTAGTAAAGGGCAATGACCATAAGCACACTGGACATAAGCAGCACAAATGAGCTAACGGTTGTTAAAGGGATATCAAAAACATCTTGGGGATAAGGGCCCGTTAGGCTACGACCCCTGTAAACCAAGTAGGTACCAATGAGTGAGCCGAAGAACATACAGTCTGAAGCCAGGAAAATCCACATGAGCATTTTGGGATCTGGCAGACGGGTACTTCTATAGCCCATGGGTGTTAAGACACCACCACTAGGGAGCGTATTGGTATTAGAAGGCGCAGCCATTAGTGACTTCCCTCTGGATGGACATGTTTGCCCCCTATACCTTCAAAAGCCCAGGCAAACGTACTCATAACGATCATGAGTAAACAAATGACTCCGAGCGTCCAGTTGTGATAGATAACAGCGTAGCCACCAACAAACATCATGGCTGCACTAATGAAGGGCCACCATGATTGACCTGGCACATGGATGCCATGATCGTCAATTTCTGCCGCCAGTTTTTTCAATTCTTCTCTTTCAGCTTCATCGGTATGATCAAATTCTGGATGTTTGCTCAACCAGAAGGCGTCAACACCAGTCGAAATGGGGGTGTGATCAAAATCGTGTACTGGAGGCGGTGAGGAAATGCTCCACTCGAGTGTTCTGGCATCCCAGGGGTCATTGCCCGCGGGCTTACCATTTTTGAGTGAACGGAAGAAATCAAAAGCAAAGAGTAAGGCACCTATAATGGCAACAAAGACACCTATGGTCGAAAGGGAATTCCAAATTTCTAGACCGTAACCAGCAAAATAGGTTTGGGTGCGACGAGGCATCCCTAGCAGACCTGCAAAGTGCTGCGGCAAGAAAATCAAATGCAAGCCACCTGCAACCAAGAAGAAAATAATTTTGCCAAGACTTTCACTCAGCATCTTACCGGTCACTTTAGGGAACCAGTAATAAATCCCACCAAAAAACGCCAGCAATGCTCCCCCACCCATTACATAATGAAAGTGGGCAACGACAAAGTAGCTATCGGTAGCTTGTGCCGTAAAAGGAGGAAGTGCCAGCATAATCCCTGTCACCCCACCCATAGTAAAGGTGATTAAGAAGGCGATAGCAAAAAGCATGGCTGTTGTAAAGCGAATTTTGCCCCCCACCATTGTCGCTAACCAGTTAAAAATTTTGGCTCCCGTAGGAATCCCAATAATGACTGTCGTTAGAGAAAAGGCTGTATTGGCTATAGCTCCAAGACCGGTAGTAAACATATGGTGAGCCCAAACAGCAAAACCCATAAATCCAATAAAGATACCCGAAAGAACCATAACTGGATAACCAAAAAGAGGCTTACGAGAAAAGGTGGGGATAATTTCAGAAATGGCCCCAAAGGCTGGCAAGACAATAATATAAACTTCGGGGTGACCGAAAATCCAGAACAGGTGTTGCCACAAAATGGGCAAACCACCAAAAGCAGGGTCATAAAAATGCGTTCCAAAGCTGCGGTCCATGATCACTTGAAAAAGCGCAATGGTAAGGGGTGGAAAGGCAAAAATAACCAGGAACATGGTTACAAAGACCATCCACACAAAGATCGGCATGCGCATAAACGTCATGCCGGGTGCCCGCATATTGACGATGGTCACGATGATATTCATTGCGGTTACCAGCGTACCGATACCCCCAATAAACAGTGCCACCATATAAAAATCTGTTCCGTGCCCTGGGTTATTACTCAAAGAAGTCAAGGGGCTATAGGCAAACCAACCCACATCTGGCGCACCGCCCAGGAACCAACTTGTTAAAAAGAGCAAGCCCCCAAACAGATAAACCCAGTAGCCAAAAGCATTGAGCCTTGGGAACGCCAAATCTCTTGCCCCTATCTGCAAAGGTACAAGGTAATTTGCAAAGCCTATCCCCATAGGCATAATCGCAAGAAAAACCATGGTTACGCCGTGAGCCGTAAACATTTGATTATAAAGATCGGGGCTTAAAAGCTTCATATTCGGAGCAATAAGTTGCAAGCGAATCAAGCTTGACTCAATGGTACCCACTGCCAGGAAAAAGAAACCCGAAAGAACATAAAGAATACCCAGACGCTTATGATCAATGGTTGTAAACCAACTCAGGAGCCCTGACCCGGTTGGACGATTTAACAGTCCGGGCAAATTCGAGCCCGCAGCTGCAGGGCGACGACTAATTGCCATAGTTTCCTCCTACACTTGCCTGGGTTTCTGCTTCATTACCAAGGCTTAGTAAATAAGCTGCAATAGCAGCAATTTCTTCATCGGCTTTAGGATCATCCTGGGCCCATAGCGTGGGCATGCGGTTAGTAGGCTTAACTTCTTGAGGGTCACGCAACCAGCGCATGAGGTGCTCTTTTTTGAGCTCGAGGTCATCTGCTGGCATTTCTAAAACACCGGCAGCCAACGAATTTCTAAGACCAAAATTGGTCAGGTTTGGCTTATCAGGTGCGCCACCCGAATAACCTTTTATCGCATGACATGCTCCACAACCTTTTTGCTTAAAGAGCAGCTTGCCCTGTTCTATCTGAGGATCAACCTGAACCAGCTGCACGCTTGCCTGAGTACTGGCTTGCAAAGGCGCTATACTCTGAAATTTATCTATCCAGGTAGCAAAGTCAGCTTCACTATCGACAATGACTCTAAAGCGCATATAGGCATGTGCGCCCAAACAGAGCTCTGCACATTGACCATAATAGACACCTTCAGGTGTGTTTTCATCAGTCACAAACCAGAGTTGATTGTCCTGATTTGGAATGAGATCGCGTTTACCTGAAAGTTTGGGAACCCAGAAACTATGTAAAACATCAGCAGAAGCAAGGTTTAAAATAACGCGTTTACCTTTGGGAATATGAAGCTCGTTCGCCGTTGTAATCCCAAGATCTGGATAATCAAAGGCCCACCACCACTGATAACCTGTTACATTAACGATAATATCGTCAGCAGTAATATCTTCTGCCTGAATACGACCTTCCGTTTTAAAAATAGTACGAACCGAAGGCACAACCACCAAAATAGTAATGACGGTTGCTAACGCAATAAGACCAATCTCAAGCGCTGTATTACCATGGCTTTGAGTCGGAATGCGATCATCGTTTGCTTTTGCACGGAAACGAATAAGTGAAACAAATAAAACACCCCCCACACCTAAAATAACAATCAGGCTAAGCCAGGACACCCAGATGAGCAAATCATGTTGTGCCCTTGGAATAGGTGCTTGTGGATCAAGAGCTGATTGTATGGTGTCAAAAGAGCAACCGCCTAACAGCAAAATAAATAAAATACTTAAGCCTATTAGACGAAACCAGCGTCGATTTGGCACAGTTTCCTCCTTATATATCATCCATCAAATGTATCATGTGGCCTCAAAAGCACTTCGGGGTCATTTGTCCCCAAAATGTGTGAAAATCCAGACTTCTGGACAAAAGAATTAAGGCGTTCAGCACGACAATTTTATAACATTTATCCTCAGTCTTTAAAGCATACCCCGGTAGCTTACCGCTTCTGCCAAATGGGTCTCAGTAACCGTCTTATCATTTGCCAAATCGGCAATCGTTCGTGAAACCCTGAGTAGCCTGTCATAACTTCTGGCAGATAAGCCTAATTGATTGGTCATGGCCTTGGCAAATCGCTCACTTGCAGGTGATAGTTCTACATGTTTTCTCAGGGCACGACCCTGCAAATAGGCATTAGGCGTTTCCTGGCGCTCGAGTGCCTTTTGTCTGGCAGCGATGACCCGTTGCCTGATGGTAGTGGTTGCCTCTCCAGTAGATGCCTGCACCAGCTCATCTGCCGTTAAGCGAGGCACTGTCACCCGCAAATCAATCCGGTCCAAAAGCGGACCACTGATTCGGTCCTGATACCTTTGTCTTTGCACTGGGCTGCAACTGCAGACTTTGCCCTTATCCCCGTAGTAACCACAAGGGCAGGGGTTTTGCGACGCCACTAGCATAAAACGTGCCGGAAAAGTCAGTGACGCCTTAGCTCGACTAATGGTCACAATGCCGTCCTCGAGTGGCTGCCGTAAAACCTCTAGCGCCCGGCGACTGAATTCGGGAAATTCATCCAGAAACAAAATCCCCCGGTGTGCCAGACTCACTTCACCAGGTTTAGGAATATTCCCCCCACCAATAAGACCTGCATCGGAGACAGTGTGATGAGGTGCACGAAATGGTGGGGATTGTACTAAGCCACTTTGCTTTAAGGCACCTGCCGTAGAGTGAATTTGTGTTACTTCAATGGCTTCATCTCGTTCTAGGAGCGGCAAAATACCGGGTAAGCGTCTGGCAAGCATGGTTTTCCCCGAGCCGGGAGGACCGGTAAACAAAATATTGTGACCTCCGGCTGCCGCGATTTCTAAGGCGCGTTTGGCAAGTACCTGTCCTTTGACATCTTGAAAGTCAAGAAAGTCTTCTTCAGCCCTGAGCGTTTCTGGCTGGGCAGGCTCGAGCCCCATTTCCCCCCGCAAAAACCTGATGGCCTCGAGTAGATTCTTAGGTGCATAAACATTAAGGTCGCCAAACACGGCAACCTCAGCAGCATTGGCTGGAGGCACCAAGACATTTTTAATGCCTCTTTTTACAGCAAATAGACCTATATTAATGGCACCACGTACAGCACGCAAACTACCGTCAAGGGCAAGCTCTGCGCTGATAACCGTTTCTTGCAAAACCTTTTCTGGAATAATGCCCTGAGCACTCAACACAGCCAAAGCAATCGGCAGATCAAAGGCAGGTCCTTCTTTACGAATATCGGCAGGGGCCAAGTTAATGACGATACGACTTGCCGGAAAAGGGTAGCCTGCATTTTTGATGGCAGCCCTCACTCGTTCTTTTGATTCCTGAACTGCCGTATCAGGTAAGCCAACAGTAGTAATGCTTGGTAGACCATTGGCAATATCTACCTCTATTTGAACCTCAAAAGCTTCAACCCCTAAAACCGCTGCAGAAATCGCCTTCGCTAACACGGCAGAAGCTTACCGTATCTGACTAACGAATACCTTAAGAGTTTACGCAGACTACCCCAGGTACACCACTAACCCTGAGTTTTAGGAAATGGTTTCGCACCCTTCTTAGCGACTCCTGAAAACGGGATGATGTAGCTTTTCTTTAAAACCTCTCTTTGCATAAGCTGAGCTATTCCTTGACCTGCAGACCACCCATCAAATTTCAAGTTCGGCAAAAACGCGATTTTTGGACACTGGAACATTACAAAGAAACAAAATGTCACATTAAACTCCAAAATCTAACAACTATTCTTGCCAAATGTCAGTGAATAGCCTATACATTAGGACTTTCATAGGGACAATCAACCCTTGACGAGGCTTTTCTCTTTACCTGATACTTAGCCTCGATAACTGAAAGCTCGTTTCAGTTTCAAAACCGCGTGGTTCTAAAATTTGAAAGTGTTTTTCGTTTTTGTTGTTCAATCTCTTTAAACCTGATTTACCCAACGTCGATTTAAGTCTTTGTCTATCCCTTCAATGGGAAACAACAATTAGGAAAAGCCTTGCCACGGAGTGAAGGTGGAAACCCCATGATTAAAAAACAATTTGTAAAAAGCCGTAACGCAACCAAAGTCACTTTTGAACTCGATAAAGATGTCTCTGCTGACGCAGTGCATCTGATCGCAGATTTTAATGATTGGCAACCCACTGCCTTTGAACAGCAAAAAAACGGTAAGTGGAAGCTAGTACAAGAACTCGAGCCTGGTCAAAACTATGAGTTTCGCTATGTTTTAGAACAAGGCGGACAATACAAGTTTATCAATGACCCTGAAGCTGATTTCACTGTGCCTAATGATCAAGGTACTGAAAACGGCGTTATTCAAGCTTAGTCACTCACTAAGACTTACGCATATAAAACTTAGGGCTACTAGGATGTTTGAGTTGTCACCAAACTCAGCACTAACTCTAGTTTACAGGTTTTGTGCCTAAATTAAGTTAAGCCCTCCTTTGTTTATACTGATTTCATGTTTAGACTGATTTCAGATTACGCAGGAGGGTTTATTTTTGCCTAATAACCAAACTCAGGGATGACTCCTGAGTAATCTATACTTCCTGTCCCCTGACCATCTTCCACTGCTATTTAACTTCTCTTTTTCCTATCTCAAGCTATACTTAAAACCAGCCTTATGAAGGAATTACTCTACAGTGCCGCCAATCATTTTAAACAGGGCAAACTCAGCGCCGAACAGGGAGATGTCAAAGGGGCCCTGCAGGCCTACTCTGACGCTATAAAAGATTTGCACGCTGTCAAACCTCAGCGCATGCGCGATGTACTGCTGGCACAAGTGCACCTCTCACGCTATCAGGTGGCCCTTAAAACTGAGCCCCATTCTGCACTGGAAGACTTGCGCTTTGGCTACAGCTATGCTCGCACCACCAGAGAACCCCAGGTCAGAGAGCTGGCTGAAAGTTTATGGGCAGAGCACCTGCAAGGTAGTAAGCGCGAGATTCCCAGTTTAAGCAGTTAAAGCTTTGCTAATTCTTTTAAAATATCATCGGCATGAAAGGTGAAATCTCTGGTTTCTTTTTCTATATGCTGATAGCGTAAAATGCCCTCTTTATCAATGATAAAGACAGCTCGCCCACTGATACCCCGCTCATCCAGGTAAACTCCGTAGGCGCGGGCAACTTCTCCTGTCATATCAGCAAGTAGGGGAAGATCAATACCGAATTCTTGGGCCCAGGCTTTATGCGTATAGACACTATCTCGGTTTATGCCTAAAATCTCGGCACCTGCCCTCTCAAAATCGGCCTTGCGACTAGAGTACTCAGGCAATTGCACTGAACAGACAGGCGAAAAATCCAAAGGATAAAAAACAAGAACGACAGGTTTATTACCTTTATAATCGCTCAGGCTTATTGTTTTATCAATACTTGAACTCAGGCTGAATCCGGGGGCTTTTTCTCCAATAATGGGCATGAAAACTCCTAGAGGTTTAAGATTTACCAAGCCTAGTTTTCTATGAAACAGATAAAAGAAGTGTAACCCGAGCTTGAATATGACCTGAGGCTAGCCCTTCACTGGTTTTAAAGGTGAGCCCCATGCGTGCAGGCTCGAGTCCCAACAGTTCTGCAACTCGAGCCCGAATCTGGTCACGGTATTTACCTAGCTTGGGTTTATCTAAAGTAACAACAGCGGCCACATTGTGAAGATCAAATGTTTCATGGTCCTGATGAATCTGTTCTAGCAGCTTAACAAGAATTTCACTGCTATCCATATCTTTAAAGGCCGGATTAGAAGGAGGAAAGTAGTGGCCTATATCCCCCATGGCAAAGGCTGAAAGCAAGGCATCTGAGAGGGCATGCAAAAGTACATCACCATCGCTGTGGGCCAGAGCACCCTGCTCCGCTTCCTCTATGACGACATTGCCAATCACCAAAGAGCGACCTGTACTCAGGGCATGAGCATCTTCACCAAAACCAATACGCAGTTTCTCAAGCACGCCCTATTTTGACATTTACACCGGAAAGCTTTACAAATCAGGCGCTAAACTCCTCAAAAGATGTGAACTATTTCATATTTTCCCTACCAGCCTTTTCATCTTCCTATATCCTAATCCCAGGATGCTAGTGTCGGCACGCTATTTATCTGTGTTTGTGCCGCTTCTTCTAGGTATGACTTTTATACCAGGATGGGGTATGCATGCGGCTTTGTCTTGTTCAGCCCTTGCTACCAGCTACCTTATCTTTCGCTTTGGCTGGTTTCAAGGAGCGTGGCGCTGGGCAGGTTTTGCCTCTCTCTTGTGGGCACTCGAGGAACTAGCGTGGGGCTACGGGCGACTTGTAGCAGAAGTACCCACTGTGCTAACAGATAGCCTGTACTTTACTGGCTCGAGCCTCTGGGGTATTGCGCTTTTAAGCATGCCTCGCAAAAGGCTACCAAGCATGAATCTGCTTTTTGGCCTGCCAATATTTGCCCTGCTTATCTGGCTCAACCTTCAAAGTTACCATAGTAGTGCCCTGCTTTTTCCCTTAAGTGATGCCTTACTTCTGCTACTAGCTGTACCCAGTGTAGAGGCTGCGCTGCAAAGTAAAGCGCATGAAGGCAAGATTTTGTGGGGCTTTGGGTTTTATGTAAAGGCTTTGGCGTCAGCACTTTATGGCTGGCTAAGCCCTGATTTAACCAATCAGCATCCCTTTTTACTCCTGGTTATCTTTGCCTATTTGTTTATCGGCGTGGGCTGCTGGCTCGAGCTTAAAGGTACCAGAGGTACACTTGTTCCCGCTATTTTTACCATTGTGGGGTTAGAAGCAGTCGTCGGCACAGTTTTATACATGCTCTATAAAGTTTCAAGCGCAACCCCCATCGTTTTTGCCGGAATTGCTGGGGTACTTGGCTATTTGCTCTTTTTTGGAATTGCCATCTTACTTATTACCGATAGAAAAATCCGCCTGCGCGCTGAAGCTCGCCTTAAAAACTACTCGCAATTACTCGAGCGCCTGCTCAGTCTGAGAACGGACCAGCTCGCTATAAGAGGCTTACTCGAGGCTCTGCTTTTTCATTTAAAACCTGTCTTTGCTAGCCTCGAGGGCATTGTCCTGAGGTCAGACACACTTTATTCGCTGGGGCAAACCAAAGGCTACGCTTTTCCCATAGTAGCCGATGGCAATGAACTCGGGCATTTATACTTTAGTGAAACGCCAAAAAACTCAGAATTGCTTGACGCCTTATCGCCCCTCTTGGCCAATAAGATTCAGACTACCCTAGGACATATCTCAAACCAGGCACAGGCTTTTACCGACCCGCTTACAGGTTTACTCAATCGCCGCGGTATGCAAAATGCCAGCATGGTCTTGGTTGAGCGTGCCCGGCAAAATGGTCAGCACTTGAGCCTTGCCATTATTGATCTGGATTTTTTTAAACGAGTAAATGATCAGTTTGGTCATGATGTCGGAGATAAGGCCCTCATTTTTCTGGCAGGCATTCTTAAACGCAATGTCCGGCAAAATGATCTCGCGGTTCGCTGGGGCGGGGAAGAATTCTTGCTCATTCTTTACGGCGCTAATTTGCGTATTGCTAAAGACGTCGTTAAGCGCATCAGTTATGAATTAAAGAGCAGTCACATACCCCCTATCAGCTGGACCCTTACCTTATCGGCAGGTGTTGCTGGTGGCGATAAAATAGCAGAAGACTTTAACCTTACTGACTGTCTTCATGAGGCGGACAAAATGCTGCTTGAAGCCAAAGCAAAGGGCAGAGACCGTATAGCAAGTTTTGAACCAGCACGGCTTACCCAGCATAAGAAGCAGGTGTGAAATGATGGCTACATGCATGACATTGTTGTTTTAAAAGATAATCAAGAACTTGCCGCAGAAGCCGCCAGACAGTTTGTGGCCCTGGCCAAAGCAGCGATCGACACAACAGGAAAATTCACGGTTGCTCTCTCTGGAGGCAGTACCCCACAAAAACTTCACACGCTTTTAGCAAATCAGTACAAACACAGCCTCGACTGGTCAAAGGTCTTTGTCTTTTTTGGCGACGAACGCTTTGTTGCTCCCTTTGAACCAGAGAGCAACTACCTTATGGCTGATGAAACCTTACTTTCTCTGGTTGACATCCCCGAAGAGAATATCTTTCCCTTTGCCACCATTGACCTAAGCCCAGAAGAAGCCGCCGAACTCTACGAAAAAGAGCTTAAAAAGTTCTTTGGTGAACGTCCCAGCTTTGACCTGATTCTTTTAGGTATAGGACCAGATGGTCATACAGCCTCACTCTTCCCCGGTCACCCTGAAGTCCTAAACCCTTCTGATGCCTTTGTAAGAGCCGTTTATGACTCTCCTAAAGCTCCACCTATCAGACTAACGCTTACCTATGCCCTGATTAATCAGGCAAAGCAGGTCATCTTTTTAGTGGGTGGGCAGGGCAAAACTGAGGCACTCAAAAATATTTTGGAAGGCCCAGCAGATTTGCCTGCCGCTAAAGTTAGACCAGAAAACGGTGAAGTCCTGTGGCTACTTGACCGCGAAGCTGCCAAAGGGCTCTCTTTACCTGCGGAAGGTGTTTAATAACAATTGTCCCTCTCACGTCTTGTTAAGCCCACGTCTTGTTAAGCTACTGTATTCGTCAGCGTCAACTCTGCAATTTTTATCTTTACTTCATCACCAGAAGCCAGACTAAACTCGTCTCCTGGGACAATGCCTGTTCCCGTCATAAGCAAAACACCTTGCGGAAAACTGAGTTCTCGGCCTAAGTAGCTTGCCAGTTCGGTAAATTTGCGCTTCATTTGCGAGGTAGAAGTCTGGGCGGAAAAAACTTCTTGACCCGAGCGGGAAATACTCAAGTCTATGTCTAAGGCCTCGAGCTCTGTCACATCGTCTACCAGACAGATTTCTGGCCCCAAGGCACAAGCACCGTCATAACTTTTGGCTTGGGGTAAGTAGAGCGGGTTTTCACCTTCGATGCTTCTTGAAGAAACGTCATTACCAACGGTAAAGCCCACTATTTCCATTTGGCTATTAATAACAAGGCAAAGCTCAGGCTCAGGCACATTCCAGTCGCTATCCTGACGTATGCGAATAATGCCGTCAGGGCCGACAGTACGCCAACCTAAGGCCTTAAAGAAAAGTTCAGGACGCTCAGCATCATAAACGCGTTCATAGACATCGGCAACTTCAGATTCGGCTTTTCTCGCGTCTCGGCTGCGCAAATAGGTGACACCACTGGCCCAGACTTCCTGCATAGCATCTATAGGGGCAACAGAGGGTTCACTTAATTGGCTCGAGCTAGCTGCCCTGGTCTTAAAGTAGCCACCTATTTCGCTTTTAGTCATTGTCAGCAAAGAGGCCAAACTAAAATTTTCAGGTAGCCACTCACCATTTACTGCCCAGCGATCACCATCTGTCCTTTTATGTTTACTTAGTTTAATCATCTTGTGGTTGTTCACCTTTCACTGTGAGTCCACCATCAACGGTGTAATTTGCCCCCGTTACAAAACTTGCCTGATCTGAAGCTAAAAATACAAAAACATTGGCAACTTCGTCAATTCTGCCAATCCGGCCAATCGGGTGCATGTCGTCAAACATTTGTCGGTACAGTTCAGGTTGCGACTGCTCTCCTAGAAATTTCTCTAGCATGGGCGTATCAATCGTACCGGGTGACACGCTATTCACCCGGATGCCTTTGCGCGCGTAATCGGTAGACATGGCTCTGGTTAAAGCAATCAGCGCACCTTTGCTTGCAGAGTAAATTGCCAGCCCGGGCAAACCCAGAATACCTGTACCACTTGCCATATGAATAATGCTGCCCCTGGTCGCCTCGAGCATTTGTGGAATCACCGCGCGGCTGACCAGATACGTTCCGCGCAAATTCACACCCATACAGCGCTCAAAGTCTTCAGGGGAGGTTTCATGCACGGCTCCCGTTGGCATAATCGCTGCATTATTCACCAGAATAGAGATCGTACCAAAGTGGTCATTTAGCTTTTGCACGGCCTCAGCAACAGGAGCTTCTTTAGCAATGTCGGCCTCGAGTGCGACCGCCTCACCACCAGCTTGATTGATTTCATCAACCACTTTTTGACAGGGCTCGAGCTTTAAATCAAGCACCCCCACTTTTGCACCTTCTTGAGCAAACCTGATAGCAATGCCTCGGCCAATACCGGAGGCTGCGCCAGTAATAAGCGCAACTTTATCTTTTAACTGTGCCATGATTTAAGTATACGCTCTGACAGGCACAAGCCCGTCATTCTCGTAAGCCTTACACCTACGCTAATCTCTACCGGGATAAGTTAAACACTGGTTTGTTGAAGAGATTTTTTTTGTGAGAGCAATAAATTAAAAGTTAAAGAAAGGCAAAGCAGCACACCGCTATAAACCAGAGTGACATCTAAAAGTTGCAACACCAAAAAGGATAAGATGACGATGATACCCGCCCACCGCCCTAGTTTCCAGAAAGCAAAGACAAGATAGGCACTTAAAATCAGGCTGGCTAAAAGACCAAAAACACCAAATCTAAAAGACCAGTCAAGCCAGAAGTTATGGGCATGAAATGTAGCAGGCAAATCTGGATGTTCAGAAGCAAAATAGCTTGAAAAGTCTTTTAACGGTAATCCCGTTAAAGGATGCTCCAGAAAGGCATCCCAGGCAGTGCCCCAGGTATCAAAGCGACTGACAACTTGTCTGGTATTTAAACCAAGCATGTCAAAAGAAGAAGTCCCAAATCTGATAAACGAAGTTAACAAAAAGACAGCAACAAAAAAGAGCAAACCGTAGTAAAGCTGCATTTTTTGTTTTCGTCTGAAAAGCAAGGTGATAAGTAATCCGCCGCCGAGTGCTGAAACCAGCAAGGCCGTCCGGCTACCGGTCATTAAGATTGTGAGCAGTAGGGCAAGATAGCCGACGATACTGGCCCACAAAGACTGGGTTGCCAGTAAAAACACCAGACCTATGGCAGTCACGGTATGAGCGGTAAAATTCTCATTGGAAAACCACAACCTCTGGCGTGTATCTCTTAGTAGGAGATTGGGAGGTAAAGGCGTATCATCCAGATAGGAAACCTGACTATTACGAACATCTAGCCGCATAGCCGGATCTACCAGTAGGGTCGTGTTTAACCTTGGCGCTGAGCTTTCTGGAATAGCAAGGGTATAAGTTTGCCACTGCGTTGACAGCATAAAGTCATCGAAACTTAAGACATCCTCTTCTGATACTCGAGCAATAGCGCGCGTTGCCGCACTTGTACCTGTACCGAGATCAACCCAGTTATTATCTACTAACTCAAAGAGTCTCAGCTCGCGAAGATCAAACTCGAGCCCGGCTAGCTTCTCCAGGCGAACCTCCAGCAGCGAACTATCGCCCGCTGCTGCCGTCCATTCTGTTTGAAACAAGCGCCACTCAGTAGTTAGCTGAAAAGCCGCCGTATGTCCGCTAGAGGTGGCAAGTTGAATGTCTGCACCGGACTGACTTGTTGTTCTTAGACCCACGTGTAATTTAAACGTGCGATTAGCTAAAGGCTCATCCAGGGTAAAAAATCGCTTGACAGAACTGCTTGTCTGCTCGGCAGGTACGGTGACATGGGTAAACACTCCCACCCTATCTTTTAAGGTCTCTAAGGTAATAGTAGGACTACTGCGTAACCAGTCCCAGGCGTCAGGACTCGAGTCCAGCTTCGCCTCGAATGTCCAAGTCATGTCTTTTTCTGGTTTAACCTGCCAGGTTTGACTGCCTCTACCCTGTAAGGACTGGGTAGCAAGCTCGAGCCTGCTTAAGGAAGACCAAAAATGATCGGTCTCATAAAAACCACTGGCATTAAAAAACCAGCTATAGATACTCAAGGCAGACAACAAAAGAAGCAAAACAAAAAGGGATCTCGCGACCCAGGAGCGTTTAAAGACAAAGAGCAAATGCCCTAAAATAGCCACCGCAGCCTGTCCCCAAACCAGCCATAAAAGGCTATATCTAGCCGAAATCGTAAGTGAGATACTGAGTAAAACCGTAATCAATAACCAAACCACAATCCAGCTTCGGCTTATATATACAAAATATTGTCTTATGCGCATCGTATTTATAAGGGCGGCTGGCATCAGACCATGATATACCTCATCTCTTTAAATGAGCGAGAAAGATATATTACGAATGCTATGGAAATGTTCAAAAGCTAACACAGGCTCTCATCAAATCATGTACAACCATCACTGAAGGTCTCATTTGAGCATGCTACTTTTCTACAATGCGGTTAGTGTTCCTATGTATTTGTATAGTATTCCTCAGTTCATGCACTGAGCCTGAAATTGTCATTCCTAAGCCAGTAACGCCTCCTAGTAGTAGTATCAACATTTCTCCCCAAAACTCGGTTATCAAACGGGGTCAACCCGCCAACCACAAGTTTTTTGTGAAGGTTGAAGATCCTGATTTGTCAGTAACTCAGGCCGTCATATTTTTAAACGTTCTTTACACCGAACCCGGCAGTGATCGTATAGGTGAGAAAATGCTTCCCTATTTTGAAAATGGCAGCATCACCAATCCCATTTTTAATCGGGTTTTAACCGGCGAGCAAATCAGAAAAGGCCTTGCCACTCAGCTCTTCTATAGCATTCGAGCAGATGCACCCACTGGTCAGTACACCATTAACGTTCAGGTCTTTAATGGTGGCGAAACCAATCCCAATCTGGTCAACTACGATAATCTTATAGGGATTTACAATCTTATTTTTGAAGTCGAATAAGACGTTTG
>JAGQHN010000056.1:26941-30656 GCA_020431825.1 Trueperaceae bacterium
AAAAAAATTGTACCTGCATCCACGGATGCAGGTACTTTTTATAATCTCTCCTGTGAACAAATACCCTCAGGGCTTAATTAAACTCTATTCCCTGTGCCAGAGGTAGGGTTTTGCCCCAGTTAATGGTATTGGTCTGTCTGCGCATATAAGCTTTCCAGGCATCGCTGCCTGATTCCCTGCCCCCCCCGGTTTCTTTTTCGCCGCCAAAGGCCCCGCCAATCTCAGCACCTGAAGTACCGATATTGATATTGGCAATACCACAGTCTGAGCCACTACCACTTAAGAAAAGTTCGGCTTCGCTGAGACTATCGGTAAACATGGCACTCGAGAGACCTTGAGGTACATCATTATGCATAGCGATAGCCTGCTCGAGGCTGTCATAAGTCATGAGATAAAGAATCGGCGCAAAGGTCTCGTCACAAACAATAGATTGCTGCTGAGGCATACGAATAATCGTAGGTTCCACAAAGGTCGGCCCTATATTAGCAAGCGTATTCCCTCCGGTTAAAACTTCGCCACCCTGAGCTTTAGCCGCTTCGATGGCAGCCATCATCTTTTCAACTGCCGTTTGGTGAATCAGAGGACCGAGCAAGGTTCCGGCTTTTAGTGGGTCGCCTGCCGGTATTTGCTTATAGGCATTTACCAGTCGGCTCTCTAAGTCTTTCATGATGCTGCTATGGGCAATGATGCGGCGTGTACTGGTGCAGCGCTGACCTGCGGTTCCTACCGCTCCAAAAACAATCGCTCTCACGGCCAGATCAAGATTGGCTTTTGCTGAAACAATAATGGCATTATTGCCACCCAGCTCGAGTATGCTCTTAGCGAGGCGCGCAGCCACTGACTGTGAAACTTTTCGTCCTGTGGGAATCGAACCTGTAAAGCTAATCAGCGGGACTCGCCTATCGTCTGATAACGCTTTTCCAATATCCCCTTTTCCTACAGCCAGATTAAAGACAGCCGAAACGCCGTGATCTGCCATCACCTGATTGGCAATGTGCTGGGTGGCAACGGCACAAAGGGGTGTAAGTTCACTGGGTTTCCAGATCATGGTATCGCCACAAACGGCAGCGATTGCGGCATTCCAGGCCCAGGGTGCAACTGGAAAATTAAAAGCTGTAATGATGCCGATAACACCCAAAGGGTGCCACTGCTCATACATGCGGTGCTGCGGACGTTCAGACTGCATGGTAAGGCCATAAAGCTGACGCGAAAGCCCAACGGCAAAGTCGCAAATGTCAATCATCTCTTGCACCTCGCCGTGACCTTCAGAACGAATTTTACCCATTTCTAAACTCACCAGGTCGCCAAGAGCTTCCTTTTTCTCACGCAGGGCATTGCCAAAATCTCTGATCAGATCACCACGCTTGGGTGCCGGAAGGCTGCGCCAGCTTGTAAATGATGTCTGCGCCTTACCAATAACCTGTTCGTAAGCCTCGGGCGAAGCCTCTTGGACTCGAGCAATTACCTCACCGGTAGTCGGGTTCAGCGATTCTATGACCTCAGCGTCACTCTCGAGCCAGTTGTCTATTCCTGTACATGTTCCGAGATTATCTTCTTTTAAACCTAACTCTGTTAACAAGCTTTTCATAGCGTCTCCTTGTAACCATCATCAGACAGCATTATTGCCGATGAGCTTTTTTACTTAAGAAATACTCTTAGCTCTAGCCAAATGGCTTCGTTTCTTAGGTATTTAACCATAGAAAGCTTGTCACCTTCGTTAGTAATTTGGCAAGAAGATGACGGTTATGTCAGCTATCAAAATGGTTTTTTGGACTTTGGTCAAGCAGCTAAGTCAGTTCACTATAGAAGCAGTTAACTGTCCGCCAATCTCTCCAGCAATAAGACAAGCGCCCGGTAACCTTTAAGCAGGGAAGCAGGCTCGAGCCACTCACTTAGCCTGTGAGCATCGCCACCTGTGTAGACACCAAAGGCAATAGCCGGAATACCCTGTGACATCGGAATATTGGCATCGGTGCTGCTGGCTGCGGTTCTGGGAAATATCTCAAGCTCCCGCAAAACCTCTTTAGCCGTGTGTACCAGCGCATCATTTGGGCCTTTACCCGCAGGTCGGTCACCAATAAGTTCAATATCTGCCTGAACCTCATGCTGTCTTGAAACTTTTAAGATGCGGTTTCTTGCCTCACGCTCGAGCCCTGCCAGAACCCCTTCATCGAGACTGCGCAAATCCAGATTGAAGCTAGCTTCCTGAGCAATAGCATTGATGCTGGTCCCTCCACTGACCTGACCGATATTCAGACTGCTGCGCGGCTCTCTGGGTACGCTAAGACGGCTAAGATTATGAATCATATCGCCTAAGGCATGGGTCGCACTGGGACTTGGGTAGTCACCCCAGGAGTGTCCGCCTTTGGCCTTTACCGTAATTGAAAAACGCCTCGAGCCTACGCTCTGATCAACAATCGTGCCCAGATGCCCATCAACGGCTATGACCTTGTCAGCCCGCAGTTTCTGCACACGCATAAGTTCACGCATGCCGTACAGATTGCCCACCCCTTCTTCGCCAACTGTGGCAGCAACTGTTAAACGAGGTCGTTTTGCGGGCAGGTTTTGCAAATAGTGCACCAAAACCGCCAGACTTGCACTGTTGTCACCAAGTCCGGGTGCCATCCAGCGAGCTTCAGCACGTTTCACCATTACATCCGTTTCTAAGGGGAACACGGTGTCAAGATGGGCTGCCAGTAAAACCCTGGGCCCCGTTCCTCCCGGCAACTCGGCAATAACATTACCGGTATCATCCTGTTCACTGGCAAAACCAGCCCCTTCAAAAAGTTGCTTGATAAGGGCAGCTCGAGCTTGCTCAGCAAAGGTTGGGGAGGGAGTTTGACAAATGTCTAGCAGCAAAGACTCGAGCGCTAGCTGATCACTTGAGATTTCAACCATCAGGGCTTATCGGGTAGGGAGGCAATACCTTCACGAAGCGCATAAAGTGCTGCCTGGGTACGGTTATTGAGCCGCAACTTGGAAAAGATCTCTGAAAGACGGTTGCGCACCGTTTTTTCACTCACCTGCAAAGCTTCGGCAATTTCTTGATTTGAGGCACCTTGAGCCAAAAGGCGCAAAATATCGGCCTCCCGTTCGGTTAGATCAGAAAGCTTGTGCTCCGGGTGATCGGGTAACTGCTTGACTTTCTTAAACTCATCTAAGATGCTGGCAGCCATTTCGGCATTGAGCAGCGTCTCGCCCTGCGCCACTTTATGAATGGCTTCAATGAGATCATTGGCATCGGCATCTTTAAGAAGATAGCCTCTCGCCCCAACTTTAATCGCCTCAAAAACATAGGTGTCCTGACGGTACATGGTCAAGATGATGACTTTGGCACTGCTATCTTCAGCAAGGATGGCTTTGGCTGCGGCAACCCCGTCTAACTCGGGCATTTGAATATCCATAAGGATTACGTCAGGACGGGTCTCGAGCGCGTAGCGAACAGCCTCGCGACCCGTTGCCGCCTCACCAATAACGCGAAACTCGTCTTCGGTTTCCAGGATGCTCCGTAAGCCCTGGCGAAACATAGCATGGTCATCGCATAACAGAATGCGGATTGTCATAGACTAAAGTGTACCTTCCTTTAGACCATCATACCGTATGATTCATCTATTTAAGTAGCACCAGGGTTGCTTTGTAATCCTGCAAACCAACCCGAGTAAACAGTCCTGAAGCACAGGTAATAAAAGGTAAAAGCATCTGAGATGCTAAGCTC
>JAGQHN010000057.1 GCA_020431825.1 Trueperaceae bacterium
CAGTCAGCAGAGCTTAGCATCTCAGATGCTTTTACCTTTTCTTACCTGTGCTTCAGGACTGTTTTCTACTCGCATTTAATTCCTTTCAGCAAGGAATTAAATGGAATCGGTATAAGGCATTCTTGTTAACGCAAATCTGATAAAGATGAAAAAACTTTTGGCTTAATTAAAGTACCTCGAGGCAGCTAGAAAAATTCGGAAAAATTCTGTCAGGAAGGTCAAAAAACCAAACAAAAGTTAGTGTTTTCACATGTCTTTTGCCTGACAAACCGGAGAAATTTTACTTAAATTAGCGTTTTCAACGTGATACACTCCTAACTAATGTCGAAGGAGGGTACCTATGGCCTCACTGCGCGATCAGTTCTCGCGCCTCTTTAACCCACGCATTGAAGCGGCCGGCTTGGAGATAGGCACAAATGCCCTAAAAGTTGTAGAACTTAAAAGTGGCAAACCACCCATTCTAAGTGCGCTAGCTATGCGCCCTATGCCTCCTGGGTTGATTCAGGAGGATCAAGTCGTTGACCCTCAAGGGTTAGCCAGCGAAATCAAAGCCTTATTTGAAGAAGCTGGAATCAGTAAAAAGTTTGTTGTGGCCGCAGTTGGGAACAGACAGGCCATTACCAGGAACATCATGGTTCCCAAGATGACGCTTCAAGAACTTGACGAGGCTATCAAATGGGAAGCTGAGCGGTATATTCCATTTCCCATTGATGAGGTCGTACTCGATTATTTTGTGCTCGATCATCCTGAAGATATTGAAGAAGGCGGACAGCTCGAGGTTGTTATTGCAGCAGCTCGTCTTGATGTTATCACCCAGCAAATCGAATATCTCAAACTTGCAGGTCTCGAGCCTGTGGTCATGGATATCAAGCCCTTCTGCTTACTAAGATCTTTGAGGGGCAGCTTATTGGGCGAGCATCTAAATAAGACAACTCTGACAGGTACCAGCTTTACCGAAGCCGGTGAAATTGGGGTTGTTCTTGAAATTGCCGCCTCAAATACAACTATTACTCTGGTGCGTGGCGACAGAGTCCTGATGAATCGTAATATTGGCGTGTCCGGCGATGACTTTACCGCGGCGATCCAACGTGCTTTTGGTCTGGACTTTGATTCTGCCGAGGAAGTAAAGCTTGATTACGGTACGGCAACCATACCGACCGAAGATGAGGAAGAGCTGCTTAACTTTGATGCCAAGCGGGAGCAGTTCAGTCCCAGCCGCGTTTATGAAGCTCTCAGGCCCGTACTGGTAGACTTAACAACCGAAATTCGGCGAAGTCTCGAGTTTTTCCGGGTGCAAGCTGGTGATGCCAATATCAGCCGCGTCTTTATTACGGGCGGCGGCGCAAAACTTAGAGGCTTACCAGAAGCCATTGGAGACGCCCTTGGTTTTAAAGTTGAACTTGGCGACCCATGGCTTACCACTATCGTTGATCCCAACCGATTTGATACCCAATATTTGGCCAAAGCCGGACCAGAATTTGCCGTTCCTTTAGGCCTTGCTTTAAGAGGGGTCACTCTTGATTAACGTCAACCTATTACCTAAGCATCTGAGACGCGTTAAAGAACCCGCCTACTGGCGTCTTATCGCAGTTCTCTTCCCTCTGCTGGTTTTTGGCGTGATTGCGGGTTTACAGTTTTCTGTTCTGCAAACTGAACGCAGCAAAAAGAACACGGTTGAGCAGCTTCAGGCAACACGCGACCAGTTACAACCTTTTGTCCAAAAGCAACGAGAATTGCAAAATGAGCTGCAAAATCTGCAGGTTTTTGAAGGTTTAAGTCGCCAAATTAGAGAAGGTCAAATTTTCTGGACCAGCCAAATCAATAGCCTGGTTGAGACACTACCCGCGCAAGGTGCTGAAGAGCGACCCCGCATAAGCTTTGATAGCCTTAGTTTACAGGCTGTCTCTCCGCCAACTTCAACACCCGAACGCTTTGATGGTGCCACCATAGACGCAGAAATGAGCCTGACCGGCAAAGTGGTAAGTACCGAAGTTCTATCTGACTTTATTGAGACGCTGGAAAACTCGAGCAAATTTGGCGTAGATTTTCAAAGTGCTTCTCGTGAAGATGACAGTGGCTACTACACCTACAACCTGGTCATTGGCGCAATCGCTGGAGGTGAAGATGAACCTCAGTAGCCTCAAGCTAAATTTACCCCGTCTTAAGCAGCGCGACATAACGCTCATTATTTTGGTCGTAACTCTGCTTTTAGCGGTCGCCTGGTATTTCTATATGTTTAATCCTAGCAGAGACAGAATCAGAGAGTTAGATGTCAATATTAGTGATTTGCAGGCGGAAATTGCCCAGGGAGAAAATGCTAAAGCTAACCTGCCTGAATTAGAGGCCAATTTAGCAAGAGCTAAGCAGGCCAGAGATGACTTTCTGGCAGAGTTACCTCAGGAAAGCGAAGTTGCCCGATTGCTCGATTCCTTTCGTCAGGAAGCTACCGATAACAACATTGTCTTATCGAGTATTAACCGCTCGAGCTCACGCTTTAATGGCATAGCAGATGTTAGAGCACTGGGCTTCTCTCTCAGCACAACCGGAGACTTTGGTTCTACCATGGGCTTTTTATCAAGCCTCGAGACCCTTAAGCGCTTTACCAAACTTGGTTCAGTGAGCTTCTCTGTACAAAGCGATGGGAGCACCGACAATCCTGAACTTAACACCAACTACGAACTAGATGTCTTTGTCTATACAGGTTCGGCAGGCGAGTAATTATGAGTATATTTTCAAGAATTTCACGGGAGGCCAAAATCCTCATCGGTATTACCTGCCTTGCAGCTGCTAGCCTGATCTGGTTTAACCTTATTACTCAGCAGCGCCAGGGTTTTGGTTCTATTTCCCTGGGAGGGTCTTCAGCCCCCTTACCAGGTTCAAGTGCCCCTACAGTACAGGTACCTGCGCCTCCAGCAGAAACGGTCACGCCCTCAGTAAGTCCCACGGAAGCTGCTCCCGTTGACGTGCCCACCGCTAATCCGCCTGGCGTTGCCACCGTAGTTGACGCCACAACAACGCCTGAGGCACTTCCAAATCCAGAGGCAAATCAAAATATTCAGCAGCAGGTAGAAAGCAGTACGGCCACCATTCCCGATACACCTCAGGCCAGCCTTGAACCCTTACCCCTGGTTGGCGGAGAAATTCAAGCTGTCAGCACCGTAGAAATTGCTGAATTGCCCTTTTTGGTTACCAGTCCACCCAGCGCAGCAGAAGAACTCGAGGGCGTAGCAAGCAGTGCTGCATCCGCCGATGCTCCAGAAGCACAACGCGCCAGCATTAATCCTTTTGCCCCTCTAGTACTGGTTCAACAAGCTAGCCCAGCCAGTTCCTCAGCGATCGTGGACGTTCCTATACCAAGTGCACCTCAACCAATTATCGAAACAAGCAATGTTCCGACTCCTGTGGCAGCGCCAGCTAGTCCACCTGCGCCTACCCTAGAAGCCTCTCCGTCTACCAGAACGGTCATTCCTCCGCTGATGACAAATAACGGCTTACTGCGTCCTTTACCAAGTGGAAGTCTTCCTGCTACCCCAACAATCTTAACGCAAGCCCTTAATGTTCCTGAGGTAACTCCAGACCCTGAGACAGCACCTGTTTCAGAAAACACGCAACTACTAACCAGTTCGCCCACGCTTCTGGCACCCAGACCCGCTGGGATTGCCAGTGCCCCACCTGCTGTTTCACCAGGATCGGCCTCGTCTAGTAGCTCTGTTTCGAGCAGTCCAGACATAATCACCAGTCCTCTGTCTGAAAATGAAGTGGTTAGTCCAAGTGCTTCTACTGCTGTGGGTGCCTCAGCATTGAGCCGCTACCTGCGTGATAACAATGTACGCTTTACTGGTTCTGTCAATGGTCCTGTTAGTGTTGGCGTTTTTAGAAGTAATACTTCAACAATGCCCATTATTGTCAGCCTCGGTCAATCCTTCCCTGATACTGATTTTGTTCTTAGCAGCCTAAAAGGTCAGCAAGCAGAAATCAGAGATCAAGATGATATTCAAATTCTTGCATTAGATTTATGGCGGTGATTATGAAAAGATTTCTACTCCTGATACTCATGGTTTTGTTTTCGGTGGTCTGGGCACAGTCCAGTCTGCCCGATGACGCACGATTTGACACACCTGTCAGTCTGGTTACCCAATCTGAAGGTGAATTGTTACAGGCAATGATTGAGTCTCTGGCTTTAAGTGTAGGGCTAACCCCGATTGCCGACGGTGTTCCTGAGCAAATCGTCAATCTGAGAATAGAAGAGCCTAAACCCTTTAGACAACTCTGGGATATCTTATTGCAGCGCTATAACCTTGATTTTGCTCTGCTTGAAAATGATGTCATTGTGGTGGGCTCGAGTGCCAACGTTGCTGAATTTAAACCACAACCTGTCGCTGAACCCAATACCACTGAGCCCGTAGTTCAAGAGTTCTACCGCATTCAAGAAGGTATTGATGTAGAACAAATTGCCGAACTCATCAGGCGCATCGTTCCAGATGTCGTTATCGAAGCCTTACCCGGACTTCAAAGTGTACTGGTTCGGGGCTCTCAGGCGCAGCAAAACCAGGTTGCGCTTATTGTTAAACAGTACAACCCAATTGTTGATCAGATCAACCGTGAACTTCGTGTCTATCCTCTTAGCAATGCCAGCGCAGAAGAGCTAGCTACCGTTTTACAGGGCTCGGGCGTTCTTGCTCAAGCTGCATCAGCTGCCAACGCCGCCGATCCCAATGCAGCAGACAACGCTCAAGCAGCAGACAACGCAGCTGGCGCGGCAGCCACTAATGTCTTTACCATTGTGGCAGATAAAGGCTCCAATAGTCTTATCGTGAATGCCCCCGCAGATATTCACTCGAGAATTGCCGAACTTATTACACAGTTAGATGTTCCTCGTCAACAGGTCAATGTGCAACTGCGTATTCAGGAAATCACCTCTGAACAGGCAGCCCGACTAGGCATAAACCTTACTACTGCTCTAGGGAACTTTGCCGTAAACCTCTTAGAAGGTGGTTTAAAATTTATCTTTGATGCCCAGCAAAGCGTCTCTGGTTTAAACATTGGTGCGGTCTTAGACACCCTCGAGCGTCAGGGCTTGTCGCGAAAAGTTGATGATACCAACATTACAGTTTTAAATAACGAACAGGCCAATTTGAAATCAGGTGGCCGGGTTGAAATCCAGTTCCAGGGTGCAGACGGCTCCGTTGGATTTAGAACACTCGAGTACGGTGTCATCGTCAGTATGACTCCAAGAATTACCAATGATGGTCGCGTAATTGTCTCCGTTGAAGCAGAAATTTCAGATCTCCTCACCCCTTTCTCCGAAGGTGAAATCCCTAATCGGGTCGACTTTTCGGAAAGGAAAACCAGTTCCACGGTGACCCTTGCACCCGGTCAAACAGTAGTGCTCGGTGGGCTTTTCCAAAACAGCTTTTCACAGACCACTACGGGAGTCCCTGTGTTAAGCACTATTCCTTTTATTGGTAATCTCTTTAGTCAAACCGACATTCAAGATAAAGATACCGAACTCTTACTCATTATCACCGCTGATATCATCGAATAAGAAACGGTCATTAGTAAAAAGCGCCGAATTTTTCGGCGCTTTTTTTATGGGCTTTTATCAAACTTCATGCTAACCTAATAGGCATGTATCCTTTATTTGCTCAAAGAACTGCTGTGGTGCTTCCCTCACTAGAAAAGCGCCCGTTTCATCAACCTTGCTCCACCTTGACCTGCGACTCGTGCCACTAGATGTCTATGTTATACCCTCCCCCCGAACGGGCGGTTACCTGGGTAGCTCTCTGTGGCTTTATGGGCACAGGAAAAAGCCGCATTGGATGGGAACTATCAAGAAAGCTTAGCCTTACTTTTATAGATACCGACCGTGTCATAGAACGTGTTAGTTGTGCACGCATTAGCGATATTTTTGATAATTACGGTGAGCAGGTTTTTAGAGACTATGAAACTGAAGTTATACGGCGTTGCCTCAGGCTCGAGCATGCTGTCATCTCCACAGGAGGCGGCACAGTAACACGAACCCAAAACCGTGAAATGCTAAAAAGTCGTGGACCCGTGGTCGTTCTTTGGGCCAGCCCTGAAACCATTTACAAACGTACTCGCAAACATAAACGCCCCCTGCTCGAAATGGGCAATCCTATAGAACGAATTACTGAACTACTCGAGTCACGACGAGCGGCTTATGAAGATGTAGCGAGTTTTCATGTGTCAACAGACAACCGCAGATCAGCAGATGTTATTGAAGAGATTGTTGAGAAATTATGGTATTGGAAGAAAACACACGGAAAATTGAAGTCCGGGTAAACCCACCCTACCCTATTTATGTTGGGGCTGGTTTAGCAGAACTGATGGCCAAAACCATCAGCCATAACAGGCTTGCCATCATTACGGATTCTCAGGTAAAGGCGCTGCATCTTGATACAATCACCAGTGCCCTGAAGCAGGCGGGAAAAAGCGGGCAAGCCTATGAAATCCCAGCGGGAGAAGATAGCAAATCCTTTGAAACCTTGAGTCAGGTACTGAGTCACATGGCTCATGATGGATTTGACCGAGGTTCTGCTGTACTTGCCTTGGGCGGCGGGGTTGTGGGTGACCTGGCAGGTTTTGCCGCTGCCAGCTACATGCGCGGCATCGACTTTTATCAGGTGCCAACTTCTCTGCTGGCTATGGTCGATGCCAGCGTTGGAGGAAAAACCGGTATAAATCTGCCGGAGGGAAAAAATCTGGTGGGAGCCTTCTGGCAACCAAGGGCGGTATTTATTGATATCAGCTTTTTGGAAACCCTTCCCGACACTGAATTCCGCCAGGGTGCAGTGGAGCTATATAAGCATGGCCTAATCAGAGATGAAAACATTTTGCCTGCAATGCAAAACCCTGATTTTCAAAAAGAAGCCGTACCCCTTCTTATTGATCTCATAGCTAAGTCGGTTGGGGTCAAGGCTGACATTGTTGCCGAAGATGAAAAGGAAATAGGTGTAAGAGCCTTTTTAAATTTTGGTCATAATCTGGCTCATGCCCTCGAGGCAGCCAGTGACCACCGGTTATCTCATGGTGATGCCGTTGCCTATGGGCTCGTTTTCGACGCCAAACTGGGACAGGCCCGAGGCTGGCAAGACCTTACTCAGGAAACTCTGAACTTTTTACGCTGGGTTAATCCTCAACCGCTACCCACTAAGGACTTTTCAGTACTCGAGCCCTACCTTAAACGAGATAAAAAGAATAAAGATGGCAGGATGAAGTTTGTGCTGCTCGAGTCTCTGGGAAAGCCTCAGATCGTCGATGATTTACGTCAGGATGAACTCGAGTCAGCCTGGACATTTTTACTGGAGCAACTATGATCCTGCTTTTAAATGGCCCAAACCTTAATCTCCTGGGAACACGGGAGCCACAAATATATGGCAGTACCACGCTCAAAGATTTGGAGGATGCCTGTCAGAACTGGGCTAGGGCTTTGGAGCTGAAACTCGAGTGTAAACAAAGCAACCACGAAGGTCAGCTTATTGACTGGATTCATCAGGCTCGCGAGGAAAAGATTAAAGGCATTATCATTAATCCTGGTGGCTACACTCATACCTCTGTTGCCTTACGCGATGCCATAGCGGGCGTTGGTATCCCAACTATTGAAGTGCACATTTCAAATGTCCATGCGCGTGAAAGCTTCCGGCATCATAGCTATATAGCTCCTGTTTGCCTTGGCAGCATTGTGGGTTTAGGTATCGAGGGCTATCATGCCGCCCTGTTAAAGTTTTCGGTAGTAGTATCATCCTGACAGATAGCCCGAATACCCCTCCGTTTGACACCTTATCTCCACGTGCTTCTCGCATCAAATTTGTCTGCTCTATACCGCTGGCAAGTTTTCTGGTTTAAAGGTAACCAGCAGCGCTTAAGGCAGATAAAAACGTCTTGTTGCGGTGAAGATGATAACGTCTTGCCAAACGCCACAGTTTGGTTTTAATACTTTCAGTTTGA
This sequence comes from Trueperaceae bacterium, assembly GCA_020431825.1. Lineage (GTDB taxonomy): Bacteria > Deinococcota > Deinococci > Deinococcales > Trueperaceae > JAHEBB01. Next base: position 7,969 of record JAGQHN010000057.1, read on the forward strand.
GGCGCTAAGGGTAGTAAATCTTCAGAGAGATAGCTACTCAGAATTTCATTTGTCACGTGATGTCTGATATCAACTCGGGACAGGGCAAAGCGGTCGTCCTGGGCCTTGCTCATTGCATGCTTGACAGCGCAGGCATTATCATACCCAGCCTCAATCGCCAAAGCCCTGATACGCTGACTAAAGTATCCATGAGGATAGGCCAGGCTCTTTGTTTCTACTCCTAAAGCATCTTCTAAAAGATGTTTGCTGGTTTTAAGCTCCGCAAGGACCTGATGATTAGAAAGCAGGTCAAGTTCTGGATGAGTATGGGTATGCGCCCCAATCTCAATACCAGCCTCATGAATTTCCCGAATTTGCGCCCAATTTACCAGAGGTCTTTGCGACTCACCTTCAAACTCGAGCCATTTACTGGACTGACCAACATAGGCAGTAGCAATGTACAACGTAGCAGTAAAACCATAGCGCTGGAGCAGGGGCAATGCAGTGGTATAAAAGTCAAGAAAGCCATCATCAAAGGTAAGAACAATAGACTTTTCAGGCAACGGTTTCCCTTTATTAAGCTCCTGTAAATACTGGCTCAGGGTCAGTGACTGGTAACCAGCCTGCTGCAAGAAAACCAGATGATCTTCAAACTGCTCTGGACGAATACACCAGGGCTGAAACATTTCTGAGGCGTTCTCAGCCACACTGTGATACATAAGGATAGGAAAACGATTCATGAAAAATCCTTTACAACTGTCTTAGAAGATGACTCAGGTAGGTCTAAGCTTGTTGGCTTTTTAGCTCTCTTTCGACCTCGCCAATACGCTAGAGGACCAAGAAACATGCCACGAAACTCGAGTCTAGCGAGTTCCAGGGGATAGTTCGCTTTTTTATTCTGATTTTTTGGCGAGCTAGCGCCAAACATATGGTAAAGACCTCTAAAAAACTGACGCGCGAGAAATAGCGCTCGAGAAGGTTTGTCTAAAATCGTCTTAGTAAGATAAGCGGTTAGCCCTATTCCATAGTTGTAAACTTGCTTTCTCAATGCCTCATAATCTCGGCGGTGTTGATGATAAATAATGGCGGCAGGTTCGTAGACCAAAGTATGGCCAGCGCTTACTACTTCAAAAAAAGAAGCGAGGTCATCGCCACCAACGCCAGGACTACCTGCTCCCAAAGACGGGTCGAAGCCTCCAAGTTCCAGAAGTACCTCTTTACGAAAGGACATATTGGCACCAGAACCAAAACGTCCAGCGGTAAAGGGGAAAAGCGGATCTCCTGGATGATTTTCATGAAGATCATAGAGTTTCTTGTCAAAACCACGATTAAAACCCCCATATTGCTCGAGCCATGCCTGGGCAGGGGTCTCGAGTTCAAGGGGTAAAATAAGCCCGGTTACACAGGCGACCTTATCCGAAAGTGCGAAGGCATCCCTTATTTTGCAGAGCCACCGCTCATCTACCTCAACATCATCATCTGTTATGGCAATGAATTCTCCCTTTGCCTCTAGCAGACCACGGTTATGCGCAACAGCAAGACCTGGTCGGTCTTCTCTTATATAGCGAATCCGTTTTTCATGACCATAGTTTTTTTGAATAAACTCATAAAGTACCGGAGAACTTGGGGCATTATCTACTACAATGATCTCAAAACGGCGATAGGACTGAGCGAGTAATGAGTGCAGGCAGGGTTCAATCGCCTCATTCTTATTACGTGTGGCAAGAACGACCGAAATAAAAGGGCTATTTTTCTCCATGGGTTCTGCGGCTATTGAAAGCCCTTCGGAGGTGAGTTCATTGATTGGCCCCTGTCCTAGTTTCTGCAAAGCAGTTTGAATCTGGCCTTCAAACTGCTCCCAGATGAGTTCCGCTAAGACGGCTGCGGAGAGAGGCAATCTAACTTCTTTTATACCCAAAGGTTGCCCTGCACACTTTATAAGTAGTTGTGCTCTTGAATATGAGCGTTGCTTTACCTCATCAAACATTTGTAATGAGGGCAGGGCGGTCGCAATATCTATCTCTAAGACATTTGCCGGCTCAAACTGCTTATAGGCTTTGACAAATTCTGGGGTAAAGTAAAGTTTTCGCTTTGGTGATAAGGGAAAGTTAAGCATAATGTGTCTCGAAACCGACCTTCTGACCAGATAGCCAGGGGGTTCACTCCTCACCTGAGAATATCAATCGATTCTCATTTTTCGGGTGACAGCTATCACCTGAAAACCAGTTGATTTTTGTGCTCGAGTCTGTCAAATCAAGCGAATCATGATAGTAGCGCCGCGTCTCGAGCCAGACATTTCGCCATCCATAGATTTAAGACATCTAGAAAGCAAAAGGCAAAACGTTTAGTTGTACAAGTAAATTTCCTGGTCACACGGAAACGAAGTATTAAAAAGAAATAGAAAAACTCTTAACAGGACCTTGTCAATACCAGCAAACCTAATAAAAATCCCCGCCGCAAGGGGACGGGGCAGTTATCCGAATCTCGTAAACATAGCTAAACGCTCGTCTACTTTGAGGCCATCCTTGTCCGTGGCAAGCCAAAAGGAAACGCATCCTTGCATAGATTCAAGACATGTCTTAGTGACTGGCAACTTACCCAAAACGTTTTGATTTTGAGCTTTACTTGACAGTTTTCCAGATGCTCGGTAGTAGAACCAAAGCCTCGAGGCTAGAAAGAAAGAGCAGCGCATAGGACATGCCCATCAGACCGCCTATGCTTGCAGAAAATAGAGTTATTAAGATTTCCAAGACTGCAAAAATGGTCATTATGAAGGCTGCCTTGGCAACAAAATGCTGAACTCGAGCCAGAGCAAGATAGTGAACCTTGATAATGTAAGGGAAAATAATAAAAGCTAGTATCTGCAGGGGATCTGCGGCAAACTCAGCATACTCTCTTCCAAACAATCCTAGTAAGGGTCCACTGGCAAAAAACAGCACACTGCAAACCACAAAGCTGAGTAAAAAAGAAAGCTTTAAGGTCATTCGCATCTTGCTGCGTAACAGCTCTCTATCTCTGCTTCCTAAAGCGTGTAATACGGTAGTTATATGCATAGGAATCATTCGCCCCATGAGGATAAATGTCCAGGCAACATAAAACGCACCGCTAAGACTTGCTCCAAAAAGGCTTACACTCAGTAGCGGCATAATCAGCGCATGCGCAGACTGGGCTATATCCAAAAAATAGTGATTGAAGATATTTAGCCCCAAACCATTAAAGGCGCTTTTATGGGGCAGGGCGGGAAGCTCGAGCCTTCTGGCTAAGAGACCAAAAACAAAAGCCAGTGATATCAGATTAGCCAAAATCCAACTGTTTATAATGCCAGCATCACCTAGACCAATAAATATGCAGGCAACCATAAACAAAAATAGTATTTTTAAAACTGAAAACAGAATATTGCGCCATAGCTGGGTAGAACCCCACATGTAGGCAATAAGCGCTTTATCCAAAACCATCGATAGACTCGTAAGGGCGACACCCAGGGCAAAACTTAAGGTATTTGACCAGACGTCGAAATAACTATGAACATCTTTGGCAAAAAAAGGGCTCAACCATGCAAATGAAAGGCCGAAAGCTAAAGCGACACCGCCAGATAACCATAGAGAGCTTATAAGAAGTCGAGGCGCAAGCTTTCCTCGCTTTGGTAATTCACTTATAAGAAAATTATCTAAGCCTAGACGACCAATATTTCCAAGCATTAACATCGATGAGGTAAGGGCCGCACTAAGGCCAACTGCTTCAGCAGTGAATAGACGGGCAGCAATCCACCAGTAGACAAACCCTAAACCAGAGGTAAGTAGCGTTGTAGCAATGAGAGAGCCCGTGTTTTGAATAAACGAGCCATTGCTCGAGAACCATTTGCGCAAACCAATTGTCATCATAGCTTTTAGTAAAGTTCCGTCAACAATCTTATTTTGTTTTGCTTGAATGACAGCCGAAGCTTTGCACTGAGATAACCAAGGGTGGTGCTAGCCAGCCCAAGACCAAGCAAAATCGCTCTCACAGGCCCGTAACTGTCACCTTTAAAGAGGCTAATCGCATGTTTTACAGCTGATAGGGGTAAGACTTTCAAAACATAGGACCATTCTGTTGATAAGCTTTTCTGGTTTTTCCTCAGTCCAGAAATAACTGCTTTAGAAAGCCCTTCAGCATAACAGCGTTTCAGGAAATAAGTGAGATTGACGCGAGCCTGCGGAACGCGGTGCAAAATAACCGCTCCTGGTTCATACATTATCCGGGCATTGGGCTCGAGTTCCTTGAGCCTCATGCACAGCTCGGTTTCTTCGCCTCCAATGGGTATTTTATTCACTCTACCTAGTGAGGTATTAAAGCCTCCCGCTTTTTGTAAAAGATCTTTGCGAAAAGCCATATTTCCGCCAAATACATTTCTGACTTCAGCTATGTTTTTGGGCATACCCTCATAGCTGCAGCCAACAACCCAGTAATATTCTTCAGGAAACCAGCGAGGTTTTGTTTCTTCCCAGAGGGGTAACGCCGAGCCGCCACTTACTGTAACGGCATTATCATCAAAAATGTTGATAAGTCGCTCGAGCCAGTCAGGCTCTGCAACAGCATCGTCATCAATAAAAACCACAATCTCCCCTAGCGCCTCAGCCACTCCTGTATTACGTGCTCCAGAAAGACCTTTTTGGGCTTTATTTTCGACAACTTTTACATCAAGAAAGTTAGCTTTTGCCTTGGCAAACATAGCTTCATTATGATCAATCACCAAAATGATTTCGTCGGGTATAAGGCTTTGCTTGCGCAAGGACGCAAGAACATCGCAGACATCATGCCAGCGTTCAAAGGTATAGGCACAAATTATAATAGAAATCGCAGGAGACATAGGTTAAATGTAAACGCTTAGCTGTTTTGCAGCAAAATGCTCGAGGGAATATAGGACTTGCCTTTAAACCATTCCTGAAAAATGGTGCGTAATACTCTAAAACCATCTGGAATCGTACGCAAGTTGCTGGTTCCATGAATTCTGGGCGCTTCGAAACTGGGTGCTTCGTAGACTTTTAAACCTGCTTTTAAAGCTCTGATATTCATCATTGTTTCGACTTCAAACCCGGTTGCATCTAGAGCAAGATAAGGTAAGGTTCGCTTCCAAAACGCACTGTATCCGTAACAAAGATCGTTGTATTTGGCATTAAAAAGCAGGTTGACCATAACGGTAAATCCTGTATTACCCCAACGCCGATAGAACTCCATATCGGTCGTTCCTGCACCTTGCAAGAACCTCGAGCCTTTGACAAAATCAGCACCGTCTCTAAGCATTCTGACATAGCCACCAATTTCCTGAGGGGCCATTGAACCATCAGCATCCAGCATTACAATGATGTCCCCTTCAGCGGCATTAAAACCAGCTGAAAGTGCGGCGCCTTTGCCTTTTCTTTCTTCAAGGACGATGCGTACATTATCAAGCAAGCTTTTGGCTACTTCTACGGTGTTATCAGTAGAACGTCCGTCAACAATAATCACTTCATGAACCCATGCAGGTATTTCTGGTAAAACAAAAGGCAGATTTTTGGCTTCATTTAACGTGGGTATTACCACACTAACTTTAGGTTCCAAAACTGAAGGGACATAATCTTCTGAGTCATAACTTCGCAATGGCAAACTCATTTTTCTTCCTCCTCGAGATACTAACTTAGCCCAGATCAGGTTAAGTTCAGTGATTACTGCATGATATAAGAGCTTTTTCCCATTGCTCTGGTCATTTGCACATTTTTCAAAGTACGAGTTTATTCAATTCGGCCTGGATATTTTTGTCAAGGCTTTGAACAGCAAGTCAAAGCGACTTTCTTTCAAACCCGCATAGCTTAGTCCTAAGTAAGAGGTTATATATTCATATTTAGATAAAATCCTTTATGATTTTGAGATATGCGTAACTCACATATTCTGGCGGTTTCTCTATTTTTCTGCTTAATCTCATCAAGTCTGGCTCAAACTTTTATTCATCCTAGTAAAGATCCAAATAACTGGCAGCCCATTTTTGAAGATCAATTTGTTGGTGCCAGTCTGGAAACACGTAACTGGGTAACCTGCCACTGGTGGAATTGGGATGGCAAAGGTTGCACCATTTTGACCAATAATGAACTCGAGTGGTACCTGCCTGAAAACGTCACCGTAAGAGGGGGCAATCTCATCCTGACGGCAGAAAAGGAAAAAACGCCTGGTATTAATGGCCGAACCTTTGACTACCGCTCAGGAATGGTCAGCTCAGGTCGCATGGGAAATCTTGGCGTTCCAACCAAGTTTGCTTTTCAGTATGGTTATGTCGAAATGCGTGCCCAAATTCCTATAGGTAAAGGTCTATGGCCTGCCTTCTGGCTACTTCCTGTAACCAACAAACCTTTACCTGAAATTGATGTTATGGAAGTTTTAGGGGACAATCCTAATACGGTCTACACCAATTTTCAACACGGCACCTCCCCGACTGATAAAAGAACAATAGGCAGCAGCTGGCGCAGCCCAAAACCTCTAGAAGGCTGGCACACCTACGCGGTAAACTGGCAGCCTGACGCCATCACCTGGTACATAGATGGTGTCGAGCGTTTTCGTATGACCCAAAGTGAACTCGTCCCTAACGAACCCATGCATCTTGTTATCAACCTGGCTGTGGGTGGTGATTGGGCAGGCGCTCCAGATGAAAGTACCCCTTTCCCAAGTTCATTTCTAATCGATTACGTTAAGGTCTGGCAGCACAAATAGGTTTGAGTTTGTCTGCCGCTGCCCCACAGGGCAAGTAACTTCTATCCTTTAGTCATCACTGCATAGATGCAGAGCCTCCTCTAAGCTATAACAAGGTTTGGAGAATTGTGACCCATTTAAAGACTCAAGATTTAGTAACTAGCCCCCCTATCACCATCGTTTTTATTGGCGGCTTTGGCCGCAGTGGCAGTACCTTAACAGATCTCATCCTTGGAAGCGGCAGCAATACCATTTCAGTGGGCGAACTGCGCTACATGTGGGAAAGAGGCTTAAGAGACAATCAACTCTGTGGTTGCGGGGCTGCCTTTCATGACTGTCCCTTCTGGTCAGAGGTATTAGCACTTTCAGGACACGCAGGGCTTGCGGGGAAAGAACTCGAGCACATCATCAACTTACAAAAACGAGTTGACATGGCTAAATATGTTCCTCAACTAGCCACTAAGGTTAAAAGCTCATCATTCCAAACGCGGTATGATGAATTTTCTGACCATCTAGTCAGGCTTTACCAGGCGATTGCCCAAATTTCTGGCAAAGATACCATCATTGACTCTTCCAAACATTTTTCCTATGGTTATCTGCTCGCCGGATTAGAGAACTTCACGCTTAAGGTCGCCCATCTGATAAGAGATAGCCGTGCATCAGCCTATTCCTGGAGTAAGAAGGTCGAACGACCAGAAATTCACTGGAAAAAAGAGCTTATGCCCCGCTATAGCCTGACGCATAGTGCCCTCGAGTGGAGTCTCAGCAACTTACTTACTGAAGGAATCAAGTTTATGAGCCCGGTTTATAAGCGCTACAAATATGAAGAACTCATGGACAAACCTGAACTTTTTTTCCAAATGGCAGGTGATTTAGGAGTTAAAGATATTGCCCTCGAGCAAAATCTGCTTTCACCAAAAGAAAGCCATACTGTCGCAGGTAACCCTATGCGTTTCAAAAAACAAATCGAGGTACGGGGTGACTATGCATGGCAGCAAAAAATGACTCCAGCACATTTTCGATTTATTACAGCAGCCACCAGTGCTGTTCTGCTTCGCTACGGTTATCCTCTAACTCGTCCGGGAATTCATAAAGAGCAGCGCCAACTCAGCCAGACTTAGACTTATTCATTTCGGCGGTTTACCGGACTTTGCATCTTGCTCTTCATCCCTAAGCACCGAAGGCAAAGATTTCTCTAGCCACCAGATCGGCAACCTTCATCGTTTCTCATAAACCCGAACGTAGTCAACAAGCATTTGCTCTGGGTAAACGGCTGGTCGTGGATTTCCTCCCCAGCCTCCCACTGCCATATTCAAAATAAGGTAAAACCTCTGATGAAAGGGATTGTAATTACCGTAAAGCGGTTTGGAATTATCAAAACTAGCATAAAGCATATCATCAACAAACCACCTGATACTCTTCTGATCCCACTCAATGGCATAAACATGGTAGCCCTCGGCCACATTAAAGGGCACGCTTCGTTTCAAACCCCAATTTTCTGATTTATACGGACCATTAGCGGGTAAATAGTAGTGCAGATTTGCATGAACATGCCTTGGCTCAGTCGAAATCAGCTCTATAATATCGATTTCTCCATTTATAGGCCAGTAATCATTCCGCCCGGGCGTTTTCCCGTACACATTATCTTCAGCCATAAGCCAGAAAGCCGGCCAGGTTCCCGCACCACCCGCTGCCTTTATGCGCGCTTCAAATCGGCCATATTTAAAAAACCGCTTGTGTTCCGTAACAATACGGGTAGAAGTATAAGGACGATTCGCTCCTCCGATATTCGGCTGGTATCTGGCCTCTATAACCAGGCTGCCGTTTTGCAAGTAATGATTTGAGTTGGTATAAAACTGCTGCTCTGGCTCCTTGCCCCAGGGCCCAAGGTTAAAACTCCAATTCTGGCTACTCAGACTAGTACCATCAAATTCATCTGACCAGACCAGCTTCCAGGGGCTTTTGGGCTGGACAGGTGGGCCTGGCTCTGGTTGCGGCTCTGGCTGTGGCGCTGGGGCTGGCTCAGGTTCGGGTTGCGGTGCTGGAGTAGGTTCCGGCTCTGGTTGAGGTTCTGGCTCTGGTTGGGGTTCTGGTTCAGGCTGCGGAGCAGGTTCAGGGGTTGGCTCTGGCGCCGGTTCTGGCTCATATTCCGGAACAGCTGGAGGACTATCGGAGCCAAACGTTACAGAAGCACCCTCTATGCGAAACCCCTGCGTTTTTACGAGCTTAAATCTAAGAATATTTTTACCTTTTTGCCACCAGCTTGCTGGAAGCTCGAGCGTTATATTCGTTACTGCGTCATTGTGACTGGCTTTTGCATGTACATCAAAGAGTGGATAGGGTCCATGGTCATTAAGGTAGAGTTCACCCTCATTGGCAAAGTCGGCATCAAAGACAATCAAATTTAAGTAAGCCGTTTGAGCGTCTTCTGGTATCTGGGTCGTAATTTCGGCCTGCTTTTCTGCAGGTTCTTGCAGTTTCAAATCAATAGGAAAACCACGAGAGGTTGAAGGTGGCAATGGAGAGGGAGAAATTTTGGTTTCTGGAATCTGGAAGGGTAATTCGGTATATTCCTGAGCTACGGGACGCAATTTATCTTGGCTGATGGATTGCCGCCTAAACCCAGGACCTTCCCAATCCAAATTAAGGGTTGCTGTTCGATCAAAAGACACATATTCAACGCGCAACCCCTGAATCCCCTGATCCAAATATCTGGTTGTTACCAGCTCAGTTGAAGTCTGAGCCTGCCAGGATGCCATCACCAGTTCATCATTTAAAAAAACTTTTACCGCATCATCCGTAGTTAAATACAGGGTATATAAGCCAGCTTCTGCAGGTACCAGAGCAGCGGTCCAGATAGCTGCCCACTCGTCAGCATTAGCTAGGGATACGTCAATAAAACTAAGCCTGGGTTCTACTTTAGTAATTAACCTTTTTCCACTGGAGAGTTCAAAATAGCTGGCAAAAACACCTTGTTCACTTTGTTCCTTCAGACTCGAGTTTGTGCAAGCATTTAGCCCTAATAGAAACACAGCAAGCAGGATTGTAAGAAGTCTCATTTTCATAACGCAAAATCCTCAAACTCATCGGAACACATTCATCTGAGAATACCATTAGCACTGAAGCTAAAAAGCGTAATGCCTACTACTTTCTGACGACAGTCACCGCAAACTCGAGCTCTTGCTGCTAGGCTAGAACTTAAGGCTGTAATGAGCCTATTTTTCTGAGAGAGATTTTTTCATGTCAACAAGTAGTCGCCTCCATTATCAACGTCGGTTTAATTTAAACAGCGAGATTTTTTCTTATTTTGTGCTTGCCCTTGTCACCTTTGCTTGGCTTCAAGCTATGAGAGTCATCGATATTAGTCAAATGCAAGATCTGGGCCTGGCAGGACTTTTACCTATTAGCTATTATCTTGCTCTCGGTCTCCTGACCCTTAGTTTTCTGGCTCTGCTATTTCAGGAAAAAGTCAATGAAATCTTACTGGGCATTCATGTTGTTCTTTTTATCGCCATTATTCACGGTACGCCTACCCTGCTCTATGATTCATTGCGCTACGCCTGGGCCTGGAAGCATGTAGGTATCAGTGATTTTATTTTGCGCCATGGCTATGTCGATACCAGTATAAACAGTTTGGGCATCTATCATAATTTTCCAGGTTTTTTCTCGCTGAGCGCCTTGCTCAGCCAGGTCTCAGGCTCATTTAGCGTACTCGAGCTTGCTCGCTGGGGAACCTTGGTACTTAACTATCTTTATCTTCCCAGCCTTCTATTCCTCTTTAAGGCTTCGATCAAAGAACCTCGGCTCATCTGGTTAAGTCTCTGGATATTCTTTTCGAGCAATTGGGTGGGTCAGGATTATTTCTCACCCCAAGGTTTGGCATTTCTCTTTTTCATTGTACTGATGGGCTTATACTTCAGGTACTTCACCTTTCCCCTGCATAATGATGGTCTACCGCAAACGTCTCAAACACAGGCAAGTAGTCTCTGGGCTTTTGGCTTTTTTGTTCTGACCTTTCTGGCTATAGTCTCGAGCCACCAACTTACCCCGGTACTGATTATCTTCAGCAGTTTTTTACTGGTCTTTTTTAATCGTTTACCTCTAAAATTTGTCCCCATTTTATTTAGCCTTATCTTTTTGACCTGGCTGTTTTACCCAGCCGCAGATTTTACCAGTCATGAACTTGCGAAGCTTATGCGCTCCTTTGGTCAACTGGGTAGTAACGTTGAGGCAAGTCTCAGCGATCTTGACATCGCCAGTCCAGCGCAACAGCTCATTAGCTGGTCCAGCCGTCTACTCACGCTGCTTATCTGGTCTATTGCCGCCACCCGTATTTATGTTTCTATAAGAACCCGACGTCAGATTCCCTATGTCATTTTGGCCCTTGCGCCCTTTGCCTTACTGCTCAATGCCTACGGTGGCGAAGTCCTTTTTAGGGTTTATCTCTTTGCTTTGCCTTTTATGGCGGTATTTGTGGGAGATACGTTTTTAAAGCTCTTTAGCAAACGCACTCTCATTTTTACGACTCATGTGTTTTTCTTCGTCTTACTGGCTTTTTACTTACCTGCTTACTATGGTAAAGATAACATCTACCGCTTTACCGAAGCCGAGGTGGAAGCCTCTACCTGGCTTCATGAAGTTGCCCCAGAAAATTCTTTGATTATAGAAGGAACACGTAACTACCCGACACGTCATTACCGCTATGAAGCCTTTACCTACCTTGCCCTAGACTATGAAAGTGATAAAACCCAAAAAGCCATCATGGCTGATCCAGTTGGCATGATGAAGAGTTGGCTAAAAAATGAAAACTACAGCGCAGCATATCTAATTATCACACGGAGTCAGAAAGCCGAAGTCGATCAGCTTGGCATTTTTCAGGGTAAAGGTTCGCTCGCGAAGCTCGAGCAAGCCTTGCTGAGCTCTAACGCTTTTGAGATCTTGTATCAGAACGAAGATGCTGTCGTTTTTGGACCCAAAGCCCCCCTTTTAATTCCCAATTTTTATAAAGAACTGGACGTTTATGATCGCAAATTTTATTAGACATAGTTGGACTGGGGTTATTGCTCTGCTCGGTTCTGCACTGGTCCTTTCAGCCTATTTCTTAAACCCACTGGCAGGAACTCCCTTAAACCTCATCTATCTGCTACTTATCCCGGGTCTGGTCTGGTTAGGGTTTCTCAAGGACATTAACTGGTTTTTTCAGGTGACTCTGGCTCCTGCTCTTAGTATGATTCTCGGCTTACTTGTGACGGAGCTTGCCGTTATGAGCCGAGCATTTAGCCTCGAGTTTAGCTTTTTCATCCTGATTTTTCTCAGCTGTTTTGGCGCCCTACTGCAACTTTTCCTGGCCCGCTCAGCAAGCACCAAACTCACTAGAAAGGCTCAAAGTTCATGAACCTTCTCGACTTTATTGTACGCATTCCTGGCTATGTGGACCGAGCCGTCATTATAGTGCTCTTCGAGTGTCTGATCATTCATGAGGTTGCACGCCTCTGGAACACCAGTTATTTCAAACAAACCCGCAAATTGCTACTTGGCTTTATTTTCACCTTTGGTATCTTGTTTGCCGTAATTGTCATTAAACGAGCTTATCAGCTTATTCCTTTTTAGTCCTTTTCAGGATTTATCAAACTCGATCAGCGTAAACTCAAAAGCGTTGATTACCCTTATGCCGTCATCGGTCACATATTCTCTAGGGGCATTGGCACCATTAAGATGAACATGTCCGTGAATATGCAGTCTCGGTTTCCATAGTTTCTGGAACTGATTAAAGGCTGCTATGCCGCGGTGAGGGTAGTCCTTACCTTCGTGCTGTCCCTTAGGAGGTGCATGGGTCAAGAGGATGTCAACAGCCCTCCCCTTTTTCCATTTGTTGATTAAGAGTCTGGGAGTTAGACCTTTGACCATGGCAGACATTTGCCACTCAGTGTACTGGTGCGGGCCAGGGCGGTAGCGCGCACTTCCTTCAATTCCAGCAATCAAAATGCCATTTACTTCAACCACGCGGCGATGAGCATTGATACAGCCTCCTGGCAGACTCACGTCATCGGTGTCGCTGTTACGAAGATAGGCATTAGCATGATTACCAAGTACATAAACCGGTGGGATTTTCAGTTTGGTAGCAATGAACTCGAGCACATGCCCAGGCATATCACCAGCGCTTAAGACCAGATCAAACTCGGGTAAATTATTGGGGAAATTCTGCGAATAAATGATGGGACTAACGGCGTCAGCTATTGCCAGAATGCGCATAGGAAAACAGCAAAGCTAAAAGCTTTGCTGACTCGTCTCCTTAAGCATGCGTACGTCCACTGGCTTCCCACTCTAAGCCAGCCCAAATCAGGTCTTCAATATCCCCGTCTAAAACATTATCAGGATCATGGCGCATATCGCCTGAGCGGTGATCTTTAATGTACTGTTTATCTAGGACGTAAGAGCGAATCTGTGAACCCCACTCAATGGCTTTTTGTTCACCACGCGCCGCCATTTGCTCCTCTTTTCGGCGCCGCTCTTCCCGTTCCCAGAGACGGCTTTTTAAAACAGTAAAGGCTTTTTCCCGGTTTTTGATTTGGGACTTGCCATCCTGACAGGTAACCACGATTTCTTCTGGTGTTCCGGCCTTATAGACCATACGGACAGCAGAGTCAGTGGTATTGACTGACTGCCCTCCCGGCCCTGATGAACGGTAGACATCTACCCGTATGTCTTTAGGGTCAATGTCAATCTGAATATCGTCATCAATTTCGGGCATAAGTTCTATTGAGGCAAAACTGGTGTGTCTGCGATTGTTTGAGTCAAAGGGGCTGGTACGAACAAGGCGGTGAACTCCTCCTTCTACATGAAGCATGCCGAAAGCCCGCTCGCCACGAACAATCATCTGAGCATAATCAATACCCTGCGGTGCAGAATCACTACCTACTGCATCTAAGATTTCGACATTAAAGCCTTTACGCTCAGCAAATCTGCGGTACATACGAAAGAGCATACCTGCCCAATCCTGCGCTTCAGTTCCACCTGCCCCAGGTTTGATCGTAAGAATAGCTGCCCTATCATCGTAATCACCAGAAAAAAGCGTTTCCCGGTACAGTTCATCCAGTTTTGCCTGTAGGCTTTCTTTTTCTGCTTCTAGTTCAGCCATTTCTTCTTCTGAGGCCAGTTCATAAAGCTCTTCCAGGCCCTCGAGGTCATTTTTAAGCAGGCTATAGGTCTCGAGCACTTTGCGTAAGCGCGTCGCTTCCTGAGAAATCTTCTTGGCTTCGTCTGGATTATTCCAGAGATTAGGGTCATTGAGTTTTGGCTCGAGTTCAGCTAGTCGTGTTTCTTTACTAGCGATGTCAAAGATACCCCCTGAGGGACTCGAGTCTTTCAAATTGTTCTACTAGTGCTTGGGTTGCCATCGTATCCTCCTAAAACAGCGACACAAAGTATAGCCCAGACTGGGCAAGAGCTTTGTAGCAATTTGCGTCTTCAGAACTTTTGCCAGTCAGATTCCTCTAGAACACATATTTTTGGCAAAAAGGCCCCTTATGCTAATACCTATGTTCAGCAAAGAACAGCTTGACCGCTATTCAAGGCACATTATTCTCAAAGGGGTTGGTGCAGCCGGACAGAAGCGTTTGCTAGACGCTAAAATTCTCGTCATCGGGGCAGGTGGCCTTGGCTCTCCCCTGCTTATGTACCTGGCGGCAGCTGGCGTGGGTACCCTGGGTATTGTAGATTTTGACCGGGTTGACTTAAGCAATTTACAGCGGCAAACATTGCACTCGAGCGCACGAATCGGCATGCTCAAAACCGATTCAGCTAGAGAGAGTCTCCTGGCTATTAATCCTGAAATTCAGCTCGAGCTTTACCCAAGCCAGCTGAGTTCAGAAAATGCCCGAACCATCCTTCGGGACTATGACCTTGTAATAGATGGTAGTGATAACTTTCCAACCCGCTATCTGGTCAATGATGCGACCTTTTTTGAAAAGAAACCCTTGCTGTATGGCGCCATTTCTCAGTTTGAAGGCCAACTGAGCCTATTCAATTGGTCACTTGAAGGAGTCCAAGGGCCTTGCTACCGCTGCCTGTTTCCTAAACCACCCAAACCCGGCACGATTCCAAGTTGTGCAGAGGCCGGCGTCTTTGGTGCGCTTCCTGGCGTAATTGGCAGCATGATGGCCGTAGAAGCCATCAAACATGTGCTCGAGCTTGGTAAAAGTCTGGCCGGAGTCATGCTTCACTATGATTCTCTCTATCAGGAAATGCGGCGCGTTAAATTGCGACAAAATCCTGGCTGTGAGCTCTGCGGAAAAGAAGCAAGTTTAACCGAACTTATCGACTACGACTTCTTTTGTTCCTGAAACCGCAAAAGCTGTTAGACTGCCTCATGAACAAATTACGCCATGTCGTACTGTTTAAGTTTAAAGACAGCTCGAGCCCTGAAACCATCCAGCAATTGGAACAAGCCTTTAAAACATTCGCCACCCATTTACCCGAAGTCCACGACTTCGAATGGGGTCACAACAATAGCCCAGAAGGTCTAAATGACGGCTTTAGTCACTGCTTTTTGGTCACTTTCCTGACCGAAGCTGACCGCAATGCTTATCTACCTCACCCCAAGCACCAGGAATTTGTCACACAGTTACAGCCTCACCTTGAAAAAGTCTGCGTTCTTGATTACTGGGCACAAAGCTAAGGAGACGTATGAAACTTGCCTTTATCGGTCTGGGCGCTATGGGCCTACCCATGGCAAAACAGCTTATCGCCGCCGGCCATGAAGTCACCGGTTTTGACGTCAATGATAGGCAGCTCGAGCACTTCACTACAGCTGGAGGAAAAGCAGCCAAAACAGCACTAGAAGCGGCTCGAGACCAGTCCTTGCTCATCCTGATGGTCGTTAATGCCGAACAAATTAGTGATCTGTTGGTCACTCAGAGTCTGGCAGATGTTTTAAATAAAGATGCCATCGTTATCTCTTGCAGCACCGTCTCTGCCAAGTTTGCCCAGGCTTTTGAGGCACAACTCGAGACTCAGGGTTTACATTTCATTGATGCACCTGTCAGTGGCGGGGTCGTCGGGGCACAATCTGGAAGCTTAAGCATTATGGCTTCAGGCAAAATGGCCCATTTTGAGGCTGTCAAACCTGTACTCGAGACAATGGGTAAAAATCTCTATTTTCTTGGGGAGCAGTGTGGCAAAGGCAGCGCCCTGAAAGGGGTCAATCAACTGCTTGCGGGGGTACAGCTCGCCACTGCGGCCGAAGCCATGGGCTTTGCCGCTCAAAATGGACTTGACCTTGAACAGGTTTACGACATCATCTGCACCAGCGCAGGCATGTCCTGGATGTTTAAAGACCGGGTTCCGCGTATGCTCGAGCCTGAGCCAGTCGTTGCCAGCGCTGTTGACATCTGGCCAAAAGACCTTGGCATTGTTTTAGAAACCGCGAAAGCCACCTCTTACCCAACACCCATTGCAGCACTGGTTCATCAGCTATTCCAAATGACGTCCAATAGTGGCTGGGGCAAGGAAGACGATTCTTCGATAGTCAAACTCTACGAAAAACTCTCAACAAGCAAGGTTAAGAAGTCAGGCTTTTAGCCACATCAAATAAAGTCATGACATCATGCTTTCCCTTTCTAATCCCTAGCCAGTCATCCCTACCCACTTTTTTGTACCGAGTTCAAAATTTGTAACATTTGCAGCTTAGCTTTCCGTTTTTTTTCGCTATGATGCGCTATCACACTTCGGAGGTAGTCTTATGCCGACTTATAAAGCCCCCCTGCGCGATATGCGTTTTGTTTTGCATGAGTGGCTCGAGGTTCACCATCACCTTAAACCTCTTGACGTTTTTGCCGATGTCGATAACGAGCTTATAGATCAGGTTCTAGAAGAAAGCTCTCGTTTTGCTGAAAACGTCATTTTTCCTCTCAACCAGACAGGCGATCAAGAAGGCTGCACCTATCAAGAGGGTGAGGTCAAAACACCTGCGGGTTTTAAAGAGGCTTTTAGACAGTACAGTCAGGCTGGCTGGCTTGGTCTGGATGCTGATCCTGATTATGGTGGTCAGGGTTTACCTAAAATACTGGGCATCAATGTTGGCGAAATGATCGGCAGTGCCAATACCGCCTGGGCCATGTACCCCGGATTGTCTCGAGGCGCTGCTCATACCATTCATGCCCACGGCGATGAAGCGAGTAAAACTCTGTACATCCCTAAACTCTTGTCAGGCGAATGGGCTGGCACCATGTGCCTTACCGAAGCCCATGCAGGAACTGATCTCGGCATGATTCGCACCAAAGCAGAACCTCTCGATGATGGCAGTTTTTCCCTGACTGGTCAAAAAATCTTCATTTCTGCTGGTGAGCATGATATGACAGAAAATATCATCCATCTGGTGCTGGCGAAACTGCCCAATGCGCCCGAAGGCACCAAAGGCATAAGTCTCTTTATCGTGCCCAAATATCTGGTCAACCCGGACGGATCACCCGGGGAACGCAACGGCATTGTCTGTGGTTCGATTGAGCACAAGATGGGCATAAATGGCAGCGCTACTGCTGTCTTAAATCTAGACAAGGCCAGAGGCTATCTAATCGGCGGAGAGCATAACGGCATGCGCTGTATGTTCACCATGATGAATGCTGCACGGCTGGATACAGGCATGCAAGGTCTAAGTCTGGGTGAAGTGTCTTTTCAAAATGCCTTGGCTTATGCCAGAGATCGCATCCAGAGTCGGTCTATTTCAGGGACTAAAGCACCTGAGCGTGAAGCTGACCCTATCATCGTCCATGCAGATGTCAGGCGGATGCTTTTAACCCAAAAGGCCTACAACGAAGGCGCAAGAGCTTTTGCCAACTGGTTAGCCCTGCAACTTGACATAGAAAAAAATCATCCAGATGACACGGCAAGAACCGATGCCAGTGATCTGGTAGCACTCCTCACACCTGTAGCCAAAGCCTTTATGACGGATAATGGTTATGAAGTCTGCAACCTTGGCATGCAGGTTTACGGCGGCCACGGCTACATAAAAGAGTGGGGCATGGAACAGTACGTTCGTGACGTGCGCATTTCGCAAATTTATGAAGGTACCAATGGCATTCAGGCACTTGATCTGATTGGTCGCAAGGTTTTACGCGATGGCGGCGAAAAACTTAAGAAGTTTGGCAAACTCGTTGAAACCTTTATCAAAGACAATAGCGCTAATGAAGCCATGTCCGAATTTGTTGGTCCGTTAGCCAAACTAGGACAGGATGTTCAGGAAACCACTATGTGGATTGGTATGCAGGGTATGCAAAACCCTGATGAGGTCGGTGCCGCAGCAACGAATTACTTAAGACTGGTTGGGCATCTGGTTTACGCGTATCTCTGGGCAAGTATGGCCCAGGTTGCCCTATCAAAAACGGAAGATAAAGATGGCTTTTACAAAGCAAAAGTACATACTGCCAGGTTCTATTATGCTCATCTTTTACCTGAAACCTCTGCGCTAAAACGCAAGATCAAAGCAGGGAGCAAGATTTTACTCGAGCTAGACGAAGACGTTTTTGCTTTTTAGACGTCTTTAGTTGATGGACAGCAGTTTGGTAAAAACACCTCAACGCATAGCCATTACAGGGGGGAGTGGTGCAGGGAAAACGACGCTTGGCAAGCATCTCGCCAAGCGTCTTGATGCTGTTTTTGTAGAAGTAGATGCCATTCAGCACAAAGCTAACTGGGTAAAAGCATCTAAGGAAGAAATTCGACTGGCAATTTATGCCAACCTTGATGGAAAATCTAAGTGGGTGATTGATAACTTTTGCGAACGCGAAGTGGGTGACTATATAACGAGTCGCGCCGACGTTTTGATCTGGCTTGATCTTCCTCTTTTGGTAAAACTTGTACGCCTTTTGCGCCGATCCAGTAGCCGCCTCTGGAAACGAGAAGTCCTCTGGAATGGCAATAAAGAGAGCCTGCGTGGTGTTTTTATAGACCGAGATGGTGTTCTTATTTACCCTCTACGAACGCATTTCAAACAAAGACGAAACATGCTAGCAAGGCTCAATCAAGAAAAAATCGTGCGGCTTAGAAGTTTAAAAGAACTCAAATCATGGCTCGAGACCCATGACCTTAACTAAGCCGCTCCTTAAATAACTTGTCTAAACCCAATCGCCTCACTCTGACGTTTTAACTCCTCTTTGATACGCGCTGCCCAGGCAGCCTCTAATCTGGGGTCGGCCTCGAGCATCTTTTTCGCCAGTTCTCTGGCCTTTTCTATTATATCGCCGTCCTGGCTTAAATCTCCTAAAACCAGGTCAGGCATGCCACTTTGCCGTGTACCCCTTATTTCACCGGGCCCGCGAAGCTCGAGGTCCTTTTCAGCAATGACAAACCCATCCGTATATTTTTCAATAACTTCCAGGCGGTGCTGGGTTTTCTTACTCCGGTCCCCCGCCACCAGAATGCAAAAACTCTCGTGTGGCCCACGACCTACCCGGCCCCTGAGCTGATGTAATTGCGATAGCCCAAAACGCTCGGCATTTTCAATAATCATGACGCTGGCATTAGGTATGTCCACCCCTACTTCAATCACTGTGGTTGAGACCAGCAGGTCAAAGTCTCGCCGCCTAAACGCCTCCATAATCTCATCTTTTTCCTGCCCGGTCATTTTGCCATGCAGCATTTCAATGCGGCAGTCTTTAGGCATAATGGCTTTGAGATCGTCATACATCTGTGTAGTAGAGACAATATGACTCATGGCTTCAGCTTCAGAGTCTTCGATAAGGGGCGTGACCAGATAGACCTGTCTTCCCTTTTGTATTTCGCCCCAGGCAAAACGGTAAACATCGCGGCGTTTACTGTCATTAACCAGTCGGGTTTTTATGGGCTGGCGACCTGGCGGCAATTCATCAATGATGGAAAGCTCGAGGTCTCCGTAGTAAGTGAGTGCCAGTGACCGTGGAATGGGCGTGGCACTCATTACCAGAACATCTGGATTATTATCGAGAAGTTTACGGCGCTGCTCAACACCAAAACGGTGCTCTTCATCAACAACGGCCAAGCCCAGATTTCTAAATTCTACGCCGTCCTGAATCAGTGCGTGGGTACCAACAGCGAGGTCTACCTGCGAACCTTTTAAGCGTTCTCTTGCCTCACGGCGCTCTTTAAAAGCCATCGTTCCTATAAAAAGCTCAGATTGTACGCCCAGTGGGTAAAGGTAGTGAATCAAATTTAAGTAGTGTTGCCTCGCAAGAATCTCTGTTGGGGCCATAAGCGCCGCCTGATACCCATTTTTTATCGCTATAAAAATGGCTGCCGCTGCAACGGCAGTTTTACCTGACCCCACGTCACCTTGCAGTAAGCGTGCCATCTGTCTTGGATTGGCCATGTCATCAAGGATTTCGCGAAGGGCTCTCTCCTGAGCAGCCGTCATCTTGAAAGGCAGGCTTTGTCTAAAGGCTTTCAGGTCTTTATCTTTAACTACAAACTTCTTGCCCAGGAGGCTCGAGTCCCGGTTCAGCAAAATCCGCATTTCCAAAAAGAAAAATTCATCAAACTTTAGCCGCCGCAGCGCCTTTTGCAGATTCCTTTCTTCGTTAGGAAAATGTATTTCTCTTACGGCCTCATCAAAACTGATCAGGTCATAGCGTTCCAAAACACTTTTGGGCAAATGATCCGGTAAGGTAGCCAGGTTTTCAAGCAGGCGGTAAGCTGAGCGTCTGATATAAGCCTGTGACAACCCTTGTGTCGTTGGATAAATTCCTACGATGCGGTCAGCAGAGAGACTTTCTGAATCATCATCAATCTCGTGGTGTGCGGCATTTAATTCAACCTGTCGGCCTTTACGCTTGACCTTTCCTGAAACAATGAGCCGCTGTCCTGGGAAAAGTTGTTTCTCGAGCCAGGGCTGATTAAACCAGACTACTGTTATTCGGCCACCATACTTGTCCTCGAGAAATGCCCGAAGCACTACCATCCCCGTACGTGCCTTAACTGCCTTTCGGCCCGTTACCGTGCCTGAAATAGTTACACTTTCCTGGTCTCCCAGGGTGCCAAAGTGGGGCAAAGCCCGTCTATCTTCATAGCGTCTGGGGTAATACTGCAACAAATGCCGATAGCTTGAAATACCAATGGTGGCAAGTTTTTTTGGTGCTTGAGCCCCTAAATCAACAACTTTCTCCGACAATTCAAGATCTAGAATACCTGAAGTATGTCTTTCAACTAGAGAGCTAGCTAATTCCGGTTCAGCCACAGGAATTTCTTGTTCTCGGGGTGATTTTTCTTCAGATTTCTCATTTAAGATGGCTAAAGCGCGGTTTAACCTGTTTTTTCTCTCATCGTATTCTAAGTTTGCATAGTCTTTTATAAGGATTTGAATATCAGCAAACGGTTTTCCTACGGTTTGAACAAGTTTTTCTATCCCACCGACCACGATACCGTCATGGCAACCACTTTGCAGCTCGAGCTCTAAGGGTTTTTTAAGTCTCTCACGTAGTTCCTGAGCACTGACCACAACCCTTACAGTTTAACTTCAATGACAGAAAACAAAGTATCTCAAAACTTTAAGCTCAATTTTAGCTAAAGATTCTTGTATGAAAATATTCACATCCAAGTACATGTTGTACTTTTTGCGGCTAGAAATGCAAGATGAGAACCATGACAGCTTTATAAGAGCAGGTTAGAATACACTCGCGCGTGACCGTTGCAATTGTGAGGCGCGATTTTTCGCGTACCTTATTTATATACCGGGCAAAACAGCACTTACCGCAAGCTCGGACAATGGTCGAAAGGAGGAAAGGTTTCTATAGTCCACCACGCAATCCGTTTTAATCGTAGGAAGCCCTATCGTTCGTGCCTTTTTGGCACAGCAGACTCATATCTCCAAGGAGAGGGAGGAGTATGCATAAATTGCATTACTTTTTAAAAGGGTCTACTAAGCAACTGCGTCAGACTATGGTTGTGCTTTTCTTGTTGGCATTAAGCCTTGTGCCCAATGCCTTTGCGCAATCTAGTGGTTTTATTGTTGATGTTCCTTTTGCTTATACTGTTAGACCCACCTTTACACTTACATCCATTACCGGCGAGCGCTTAATTAATAACTTTGTACTTAGAAATATTATAGGTACACCTATTAATTACCGCGCTGAAGTTATTGAGGGTAGCGAATGGTTAAGAATCATTTCTTATTCACAGTTCATCAACATTGAGGGTGTAGATGACCGTGACCTTTTAGAAATTGAAACCATCTGCCCTGATTTCTCAACCACATTACAAGGTGCAATTCGGATTACTATTACAAATCCAACCGATGTTTCACCAATGGTGCAAGACATTGGCGTAAACCTGTATTGCGGACCCAGACAAAATATTAGTATTCCTGTAGTTCCTGGCCCTCCTGGCCCACAAGGTCCTCAAGGCCCCGCTGGTCCTCAGGGTCCTGCTGGTCCCGTTGGTCCTGCTGGTCCTATCGGCCCCATGGGTCCTCAAGGTGAGCAAGGTCCTCAAGGTCCTGTTGGCGCTACCGGTGCTACCGGTGCCGTTGGC
>JAGQHN010000058.1 GCA_020431825.1 Trueperaceae bacterium
CGCCAGGTCTTGTGCCAGCTCTGTTTGGGTTAATAGTCGCTCGAGTGCCAGCGCCAGTGCCTGTGGATTGCGCTGCGGAACCTGCAAACCCGTTTCTTTATCCCGGATGATTTCTGGAATACCAGTCACGTCGGTTGAGACACAGGGGGTACCCAGAGCCATAGCCTCGAGCAAGACTGTGGGTAGCCCATCGCGGTTGCCATCATCACCAACCAGGCAGGGTGCAGCAAAAACGCTGGCACGCTGCACGTGCTGGGCCAATTCTTGCTGAGGTCTGGGGCCAAGAAGGCTTACACGGTCGCTTACGGCCAGTTCGGCAATCAGGGTTCTTAAGTCAGCCTCGAGTTCCCCTGAACCAATGATGTCACAGTGAAACTCGAGCCCTCGGGATTGCAGCAAGGCACAGGCAGCAATCAGGTCGGCAAAGCCCTTTTTCTCAACCAGACGACCGACTGAAACGATGCGCCGTTCGCGGTTAGCCATAGCTTCATAAGGGAAACGCTCTAAATCCAGACCATTATAGATTCGTCTAATTTTATGGGCATACTCAGGAAATTGTCCTTGCAAGTAGTCCAGGTTAAAGTCGCTCACCGTGATCAGGTCTTTAGCATCGGCGAGCTTTTGAGCAAGGTCTTTTGGGTCAACCGATTCGTGGAAAATGTCTTTGGCATGAGCGGTAAAGCTGTAGCTGACATTGGCGAGACCAGCGGCCAAACGGGCAACCGAGGTCGCTGAGGTGGCAAAGTGAGCATGGATGTGCTCGAGTCCACCCGTCACGACAGCCCTTGCCAATTTAGCCGCCTGCCAGAGTTCTTTAGCGTCAGTGCTGCCGAGTTTGGCTAAACGTTGCCAAAATTGCGGGATAAAGCTTGCGCTTTTTTCTACCTCTTTCCAGAACTCATCAAGCTTGAGGCCAGAGGCACTCAGGTAAGTAACGGGAGCGCGAACTTTGGCAATGATGTCCTGGAAGTGGCTATCTACCGGGGCATTCAGCGAGAAAATCTCAAGCTCTAAACCAGCCGCCTCATGGGCCAAAATTTCATTAACGATAAAGGTTTCTGAGTAGCGCGGGTAGCGTTTTACGACATAGGCAACGCGTTTAGGCTGCGACATAGCTAATCTCCTTTTCTCCCATTAGGCTTTTTAGTTCAAAACAGATTTGCTTGAGGGCAGAAAACTGAAAGCGTCCGTGAATTTCTGGATAGTGGACTTCGGCATTGAGCCACTGGCTTAGCGCTTCTGGAGTCAAGTCATCAGGATGAAGAAAATCCAAGAGGCGATGCTCGGCCATCTTCTGGGCGCGAATAAGTTGCTCGAGCCTGGGTTTAACCCTGGGAACTACCAGAAAGGGTTTCTCAAATGATAAAACCTCGCCTACCGTGTTGTAGCCGCCCATGGCAATCACGCGTTCTGCCTTTTGCAAAAGGTAGGTTGGCTCATTTATAAAGGTTAGGAGGGACATATCGGAACGGCTCTCAGCAATGCTTTTAAGCCTGGCAAGTTCTTGAGCTGGCATATAGGGGCCAGTAATCAGGAGGCCATGACGACCCTTGGGCAAGTGGCTTTTTACAAAGCTTTCTGCCAGCTTAAAACCGTCCTGACCGCCACCTACCTGGCAAAGAACAAAAGGCCGTTTGGGTATGTGGAGCTTAGGGTCTTGTGAAAGCTCGAGTCGGGCGCGTTGATCAAAATAGCCAAGAAAGCGCATCTTACGAGCAACTTCAGGTTTTAGCTCATATTCTTTCACTGGGTTAAAAATGCGCTCATCACCATAAACCCAGACCGAATCAAAGTAATTTTCAATTGCCTCATCATAGTTGCGCTTTTGCCACTGAGCCTTACTGACCTCAGCTTCATCCAGAATGTCTCTTAAACCTAAAATGAGTTTGCAGCGACCTTTTTTCTTGAGAAGTTTTAGGGCACGCTTAAGTTCGTTTTCGGCACCCCAGGGCACATTATCAACAATGAAAACATCCGGTTTAAAGACTTTAAGCGCCGCTTTTATAGCTTTGGAGCGCAGTTCAATAAGTTGCTCTAAGCTTAACTCTAAAGCTTTGGCCTCATAGCTTCCTTCACCGTTTTTATGCAGCGAAGGCAAGGTCAAGCAATCAACCCCTTCGGGCATTTGAAACTGCGCAGATTGACTTGCGCCAGTAATCAGGAGCGTACTGGCATTAAGTTTGGTAAGGGCTTGAGCGATTAGCAGATTGCGCCGGGTATGACCTAAACCCATCGTGTCATGTGAGTAAAGTGCTACTTTGAGTTTTGAGACTGCTTGGTCCGGAAAAGGCAATTGTACCGGGGGGTGGTACTCGGGTTCTACCACTAATGTATTCATCACTCACTCCTTCGTCCTTGAGACTGACTCGAGCTTAAAAGGTTCAGAGGCTTCGTCGAAACGGGCGAAGGTCGAGTCTGGTCCATCCGACTTTGGTCTGATATCTGGGTCCGAAAGTCCTACTTTGGTCCAGATGCGTATTTACTTTGGGGGTGACATAATATGTCCAGGAGATTTGCGTGTTTAGTTACCGTCCCAGGTGGTGGCGCCGCCTCAATTTGGCGCAAAAATTTAATCTTATTTGTCTTTTGGTTTTATTTCTTTGTTTACTGGTCTCGGGCTGGTGGCTCGCTAGAGCTATTGAGCGTGGTGTTATTAACCGTACGGCGGCAGCAACTGCGCTTTATGTCGAGAATTTTATCATCCAGCAAATTCAGGAACTAAGTGCAAATGAGTGGCTTTCCCAGGAACGAATTGCAGAAATTGAGCGCCTTCTGGCTACAACTCCTTTAGGCGAAGAAATTGTTGATATAAAAATCTGGCGAACTGATGGACGGGTAGTTTACGGTGAAAATGCTGGAGAGCAGTTTCCGGTTAAAGATGAATTGCAAGAGGCTATTGAGGGGCAAGTTGTAGCTCATATCAGCAGACTAACTGACGAAGAAAATGCTGATAAAAAAGCACGCTGGGGCAGGCTGATTGAAATTTATAGCCCCATGCGGATAGAAGGCAGTGCTCGAGTCATTGCCGTTGCTGAGTTCTATCAGACGGTTGATGCGCTCGAGCGGGAAATTTTCTCGTCACAGTGGCGTAGCTGGTTGCTCATGACGGCCCTGTTTGCCGGCATGTACGTCTTACTGGTTGGTATGGTGCGCCGTGGCAGTGACACCATTGAAAGGCAGCGCCTGGCTTTAGAAAAACAGGTAGATGACCTCAATAGCCTGCTGACACAAAATTCAGAGCTAAGTGAACGTGTACGGCGAGCGGTGACCCGAAATACGGCAGTTAACGAGCGTTTTTTGCGGCGTATTGGCTCTGAACTGCATGATGGCCCCGCTCAAGACGTCAGTTTATCGCTCCTGAGGCTTGATCGTTTGGGAAGCACGGTCAAGGAAAATCAGATATTTGACGATGAACTCGAGATTGTACAGGGCTCCCTTAGTCATGCTCTGGCTGAAATGCGCAGCATTGCTGCGGGTTTGCGCCTGCCAGAATTGCAAAACCTGAGTTTAAAGGAAGTGGTGGACCGAGTTATTAAACAGCATCAAAAGAAAACCAATACCCTGGTAGGACTCGACTTAGGTGGTCTACCAGAACAGGTATCTCTTTCGGTCAAGATAACGCTTTACCGCATTATTCAAGAAGCTCTAAATAATGCATTTATGCATGCTGGTGGTAAAGGGCAAAAGCTTAAACTTAAAAAACAAAGCGGAAATTTGCAGGTAGAAATCAGCGATCAAGGTCCGGGCTTTGATGCCAGGAAGCTCGAGCATGGCAGCGAAAGGCTTGGTCTGGTTGGTATGCGAGAACGGGTAGAAAGCCTTGGAGGAGAGTTCGCCATAGACAGTGATGATTCAGGGACCAGGGTATATGTTTCTATTCCGTTAAAGTCCGGAACTGAGCAAAAGACAGGCCAGAGCGAAGCAGACATATCTTCTTTTTAAATCGCAGCAGGTTTTTTAGCTATCAGACTTTAGTCTGATAGCCCTTCAGACCATCGTCGGTTATGGGGCGGGTTGCTTGCCTTCTATAGTACGGTCATGACGTTAAAAATGGGGTTAAAGATGCAAAAAAGGTCTGTAACAGGTCTGATTTCTTTGCTGGGACTTTCGCTGTTATTAATTTCCTGTGGCAAGCTAAGTACAGTTCTTGCAGAACCAGCAGAAACATCGGTAACTGATTACAGCGTTACGGTTGCGATAGATAAGGATGCTCAGCAGTCAGATATTGAAAATCAGTACGGAGGAAGCGTATTGCTCTGGCATCCGGAAGAGGGCTTTGCTGTTTTGGGCGTGGATTCAGGTGGCAATAAGAGTCTGATAAAAACGGCGAAGCTCGAGCCCAACAAGAACCGCTTTTTGGCAGGTGGGGAACTCGCCTGGATAAACGGTGGAGTAAGTGCCTGGGCCGGAGGTAGTGTGAGTGCCTGGGCCGGAGGTAGTGTGAGTGCCTGGGCCGGAGGCAGCGTAAGTGCCTGGGCCGGAGGAGTCTATATCCCTTTACCGCAAAATACCTTCAAATGGCAGCGTATGAATTTAGAGGCAGCCCAAACGATGGCGAAAAATCTGGGAGCAGGGGTTAAGGTTGCTGTCATTGATAGTGGTATTGATCTCTACCATCCAGCATTCAAAGGCGGACTGGTGGCACAGAGCCAGATGCGTGACTATGTAGATGGTGATACCAATCCTCAGGAGCAGGGACGTTTGGGTATAGGTGCCTACGGTCACGGAACCAATGTCGCCAGTATTGTTTTGCAAGTGGCACCAAAAGCCAAGATTTTGCCCCTTCGCGTACTAAGACCTGATGGAAGCGGTGATGCCTCAGTGGTCGCAAAGGCGATAATGTACGCCATCAGCCAAAACGTCAAGGTCATAAATTTAAGTTTGGGTAGCGATGTTCCTTCCGCAGCAGTGAGTGCGGCGGTAAAAGCAGCTACAGATAAGGGTATTTTTGTGGTTGCCTCGAGTGGCAATGGGGGCAGCTTGCAGATAACTTATCCAGCAAATGAATTTAATCAAGATACCAACACTTTTGGCAAGTTTTCTGTCAGTGTTGGCAGTGTAAATGAAAATGACAATAAGTCTGGCTTTTCTAACTACGGTGCAAATTTGGAAATGGTGGCGCTAGGCGAAGTCGTCTATGGTCCAGTTCCAGGAAGGCGGCAGGGTGCATGGACAGGTACGTCTATGGCTGCACCTATGGTTTCGGGTGCTCTTGCCCTTGCTTTAGGAGAAAGCTTAAGTGTAGCCGAAGCCGAACTTAGTCATAAGCTAAAAAGTCGCTCAGCCAACATTTACCGTCAAGATAAAAACCTGATCTATGAAGACTTACTCGGTGAGGGCCGTTTAGATCTTGGGGCATTTATAGCCGAAGTCATGGGTCTGGACTAAGGCCCGAACTTGAAGTATTCCGACCGACTATCGTATTTGGGCAAAGCCTGGCTATAGATTTTGAATTCTTATGTCAGCGACTAAAGATCTTGGAAACAATCGTGTGACTACTCAGAATAATATGCAAGCTGCCGAACCAAAGAATCTTCAGGATGCGCCTGACTTAGATCCAGCTTCGCACCTATCTGCTGGGGTACCAGACCTTGAAGTTTTAGTGGCTCAGGGTAAAGCCTTGCGTGACTCTGGGGAACTCGAGCAAGCCCTTAAGACATTTGATAAAGCCATCCATCTGCTGGAAGAAACTTATAATGATTCGCTCAGCGCAGATGCCTTTAATGGTCGAGCGGGCATTTACCACTTAATGGGCGAATATGCCCTGGCACAAAAAGACTTAAAAGCGGCTTATACGCTGGCTAAAAAGCTCGAGGATAAGCGGCGCATGGCCAACTATCTGATTAATATCGGTATTTTGCAAACTAAGCTGGCAGATTATCCGCAAGCTCTGAAAAGTTTGAGCCGGGCACATAAGCTAATTCGCGAGCAGCTTTCTGATAAGACCATAGAGGTTCAGTGTCTTATTAATATGGCCCTGCTCTATGAAGAAATGGAAGAAGATTATAAAGCGCTGGAAATCTATCAGGAAGCTCTTTCAACTCTTCAAAACTTAGCAAATGAACACCTGAAAGCTATTTGCTATGTCAATCTTGGCAATGTTTATAAGCGTCTTGGTCATGACGCCATTGCGCTGGACCAGTTTGAGCAGGCGCTTAGTGGCGCTATGGCCATTGGATTTGTCAAAGTTGAAATGGCAGCGCTTGAAGGCCTGGGTCAGCTAAGGAGTAGCAGGGGCGAACTCGAGCAGGCTATATCGCTTCACCAAACAGGTTTGGCTAAGGCTAAAGCGTTAGGAGACGCAGAAAGCGAAATGGATGCCCTCCTGAACCTGGGTCAGGCTTATCTCAAGCAATCAAATTTTACGGAAGCCTTCAGTGCTTTCTTTAGGGTGCTCGAGCTCGCTGAAGATACGGGGCGAAAAAAAATGATTATACAGGCACATGAGTGTCTGGCGCAGGCGTTTGAACAGAATGGTCAACCAGAACGCTCACTGGAGCATTTCAAAACCTATCATTATCTGGAAAAGAGCCTCTTTAATGAAGAAAATGATCGTAAGACAAGGCAGCTTGCCCTGCAGTTTGACCTTGAACGTAGCCAATACGAGGCCGATGTTTATAAGTTGCAAACTGGGCTCGAGCGTGAAGCCAAAGAACGTGCTGAGGCCATGGTCAAATTGCGCACTCAGGAATTAGAAGAAAGCCATGCAACCATAGAAAAACAAAAAGAAAGTCTCATGCAGGCTGCCAGACGTAGTACCGCCCTCAATGAACGAGTGCTGCGCCGCCTAAGCGCAGAACTGCATGATGGCCCGGCGCAAGATTTGGGCTTTGTGCTGTTAAAACTCGAGGCCAGTGACCTTAGTGACCTTCTGGCTCATGAGCCAGAGAAACAGGCAAAATATGAAAAAGAACGACAAAGAATTTATGAGTCTGTGAAACGGGCACTAAAAGATATGCGCGCGGTTGCCAGTGGTATGTGCTTACCCGAGTTAGGGCATCTATCGCTTATAGAAACAGTCAAAAGAGCAGTGAAACGTCATGAGCTTCGCACAGAAACACAGGTAAGGCTTAATTTAGCTTCTGATCTAGCAGACGTCAGTTTACCCGTACGCATAACGGTTTACCGACTGATTCAGGAGTCATTAAGCAATTCTCACAAACATGCAGGGGCCAAAGGGCAAAGCATTCAGCTCAGTCAGCAGAGCGATGTACTGTGTCTGGTCATTAGTGATGATGGGCCAGGTTTCCCACTCGAGTCCATGCTGGCTGAGCAAGAACATTTAGGGCTCGTCGGAATGAAAGAGCGAGTAGAAAGTCTCGGTGGAAGTTTTTTTATCCTAAGTAAGCCCGGTCAAGGTACAAGCATAAAAGCCTATTTGCCTATACATCTAGGGGCCGAGCTCGAGACTTATTATCTTTAGTTGCTTCTAAAATCTAGTAGGTCAGTTCTCTAAAGGTTACGGGACTTCTGCCTTTTAAGCGAGGTGTAGCAGATAAGCCAGATAAACGTTATGCTCTGCATCTAGAGTTGCTCGTAGAGCATAGCTTTAGTTGAGAGGTTAGTTGCATGCCAGATAGTATTCAATTGGTGATTGTCGATGATCACCCGCTCTTTCGTGAGGGGGTTGCTGCTACCTTGCAACAAGATCCCTTTTTTCAGGTTGTTGCCGAAGGCAAAAGTGCAGATGATGCACTGCACCTGGCGCAAGAACATTTGCCAGATCTTTTGCTCTTGGATATTGCGATGCCGGGTGGCGGGCTCGAGGCCGCGAAAAAGGTAGCGCTTGCCTGTCCGGTAACCAAGATTGTTATGCTTACTTTTTCTGAAGAAGAAGACAATGTGCTGTCTGCCCTAAAAGCGGGAGCCAAGGGTTATATCTTAAAAGGGGTGTTAGGTAGCGAACTGCGTAGTATTTTAAAGCGCATCTATGAAGGAGAGGTTTTTATTACTCCGATGCTGGCTGCCAGCGTTTTAGTTGACATGGTCGATAGTCCCAAAAAAAGTACCAGCGATGAGCAATTATTTGAAGAACTAACTCAGAGGGAGCGAGAGATTTTAGAATTGCTTGCCGAAGGCGGCAGCAATAAATCTATTGGTGCTAAGTTAGGCATCACAGAAAAAACAGTAAAACACTATATGAGTAATATTCTGGCAAAACTTCAGGTTAAAAACCGGGTGGAAGCTGCCTTACTAGCACAGAAATTGAATAAATGAGCACTGATGTTTTTTAGAGATTTATGTGGACCTGTAAACAGAATTAATGTGTAATTGAACCTGTTTATCAATACTTCTAACAGTTTTGATTTAACTCGTGTGGCACAGCTTGTTTACAACTTAGCTCAAGCAATTAAGCCTTGATATACAGCTTTGGAACATTTTAGAAAGTACGTCTGTGACAGCATTTCTAATTTATTGTAAGTCAGCTTTTGACCTGAGTTTGATAAAAGTCTCCTTTTGCCACTGAAATAGGAGTGTAAGTGACGTATAAGTGTCCGAAGTATTGCTTTTTCAATACTTGTCCGAACTATAGTCATTGATAATTTTTGATTATTCACCGGGAGGCTCTTCACAGATACCCAACTAAGTCACAGCCTTAGCCTAGAAGTGATACCTGCTCTCCTATTAATTTGCCCTCTGACCAATTTTTTCCAAAACGCCCTGTTATCTGCTTCGACAGCCAAATGATTTTAAGCTATCAAAGATTAATGCTTGTTAAACGATTTCCATACAAATTACAAGCGATACCTTCATATTAAGATTATAAACTTTGTTTAAGTAAAGGCACTCCTAAAGAGGCTCGAGCTTAGAAAAGGAGGTCAGCATGACCCATAGTAAAGCTTTTGAAGTATGGCGCCAGGATACTCAGAATAGTGACCTCTGGCATGGCCCTAAAGGCGTTATCGTTAATACCACAGCACTTAACGAACGCCACCCCTACTATGAAATCATAACCATTCCAGTTGCAAGCACCGTTCAATCTCAGAATTATGCTGCTAAACCGCACGTCTTAAATTAAGCTCTGATTTCTGTCTCAAATCCTCCTCTCCCCTGACTGCATGCCCCTCACATGCAGTCCTTTTTTTGTTTGATGCAATTATTTTTTTTTACTCTCTTTAGCTAAGCAACGGACAAAGCTTCACCTGAGAGGTTTGACCATCCAATTTTGCTTGACAGCACCGAATTTTGACGTTAGAGTTTACCGTTAAACCAAATTAAACTGGAGGAACTCTTATGAAAAGATTCATGGGCGCTATCTTAGCTATAGTGGTCTGGAGCCTAGCTTTTGCGCAATTTAGCCCTAAAAATACCGAATGTATTGCTCCGGCGGATCCGGGTGGCGGCTGGGACTTTACCTGTCGCGTTCCAGCTGCTCAGGTCATGGCAGAACTTGGCCTCATCCCTGGTTCTATGAAAGTAACCAATATGACGGGCGGTGGTGGAGGTGTTGCCTACGCCAACGTAGTAACGCAGCGTGCCGACGACGAAAATCTGATTATTGCAGCCAGTACCGCTACGGCAACCCGCTTGGCTCAAAATGTCTTTGCTGGCTTTACCGCTGATAATGTGCGCTGGTTGGGCGCGGTTGGTGCCGACTACGGTGTTATTGCCGTTTCTAATGATTCGCCTTACCAAACGCTTAATGATCTGGTTGACGCTGTTGCGGCAGCCCCTGGGGATTATGTCTTTGCTGGTGGTAGCGCCATTGGTGGCTGGGACCATCTTAAAGTCTTACTGGTAATGAATGAAGCTGGCGTTGAAGACTTAGGCTCCGTTCGCTATGTTGCATTTGACGGTGGTGGAGCAGCTATGATCGAAGTACTGGGTGGTCGCGCTGCTGCCTTTACCGGTGATATTTCAGAAGTTTTGGCACAGGTCGAAGCTGGTGAAATCCGCGTTTTAGGCGTTCTTTCCCCTGACCGCGTACCTGCTCTGCCTGAAGTCGCTACCGCAACCGAGCAAGGTTACAACGTTATTGGAGCAAACTGGCGCGCTTTTTACGCTCCTCCTGGCATCTCAGATGAAGCCTACAATTTCTGGGTAGACGCTATCAAACAGGTTGCAGCTTCCGAAGAGTGGAACACCCTCCGTGAGCAAAATGGTCTTGCCGAATTTGCCCTTTTTGGAGACGATTTTGAAGGCTTTGTTCGTGACCAGGTTGCCATTATTCACGGTATCTCGGAGGACCTCGGTTTATTGCAATGAGTGACCGCATTGCAGGAATTGTTATCCTGATTTTTGCACTCTGGTACGGCTTTGGGGCTTCACGCCTCAAAGCCGGTTTCGGTAGTGGGCCCATTGGACCAAAAAATTTTCCCCTTATGCTGGCGCTACTTTTGGCTTTGGTAGCTATTGCCATCATTGTGACAGGCTCGAGCTTTAAGCCAAAATGGCCCAAACGAGAGAATTGGCTTGATATTTGGCTGGTGATTGCAAGCTTTGTCGCCTATGCATATTTAATTGTTCCCATTGGATTTATCGCAGCGACGACGCTAGAAACGGGTCTGGTCAGTCAGCGCTTTGGCGCTAAATGGTGGCAGGCACTGGCAACTGGCTTCGGCATAAGTGTTGCACTCTATGCCTTATTTGTATGGGTACTTGGCGTTTCTTTACCCATCGGCAGGATATTCAGGGGTTAAAGATGGAAGTTTTATCATTATTAGGCCAGGGCTTTGCCGTTGCTCTGCAACCCATCAATATTTTACTGGTCTTTGCTGGCGCGCTTGTCGGTACCATTATTGGCATGCTGCCAGGCGTCGGCCCCATAAATGCCATTGCCATTCTTATTCCAATAACTTTTGCGCTTGGCTTACCTGCCGAGTCTTCCATTATTTTATTTGCTGGTATTTATTACGGTTCACAGTACGGCAACTCTATTTCAAGCATCTTGCTCAATGTTCCAGGGACAGCCTCATCTGTTGTAACAACCTTTGACGGCTACCCTATGGCCCAACAAGGCAGAGCTGGCCCTGCCCTGGCGATGTCGGCAATTGCCTCCTTTTTTGGCGGCACCCTTTCTATCTTTTTTCTGATCTTTTTTGCCCCCTTACTCTCAAAACTAGCGATTAAATTTGGCCCTGCCGAATACTTCGTACTGATGATTTTTGCCTTCACGGCTCTCTCGAGCCTGACTGAAGGAAATACACTAAAAGCTCTTGCCTCTGCCCTCTTTGGACTCATGCTGGCTACTGTTGGGCTCGAGCCTCAAGGTACGACAGTTCGTTTTACGTTTGGTCAACTCAAACTTTATGACGGGCTGGACTTCGTGGTACTGGTAATTGGTTTTTATGCCGTTAGCGAAGTGCTAAACATTCTGAGTGAAACCCAGGTTGGTGGCGAAGTCCGCAAGTTAACCGGGCGGGTCATGATCAGTTTAAAAGAACTCACCTCCTCGCTCTGGGTCATGCTTCGCAGCAGCATCTCTGGCTTTATTATTGGTGTTATGCCGGGTGCCGGAGCGACTATTGCCACGTTCATTGCCTATAGCACCGAAAAACAAATCGTTGACCGGAATAATACGTTTGGCAAAGGGGATATACGCGGTGTTGCTGCACCAGAATCTGCCAATAATTCGGCTGCAGTTGGTGCCTTTATCCCCATGCTATCTCTGGGGGTTCCAGGTAGTGGTACGACCGCCGTTATTCTGGCAACTTTGCTCAGCTATGGCATCACCCCAGGACCGCTGCTCATGCAAAACAACCCTGATATTTTTTGGGGCTTGGCGGCGTCTATGTATGTTGGCAACTTTATGCTACTCATCTTGAATCTGCCCTTTGTTGGTCTTTTTGCCCGCATTTTATTGGTACCGCGCTGGGTGCTTATGCCTATCGTTGCCACCCTCAGTTTTGTTGGGGTTTACTCAGTCAATAACAGCGCCTTTGACATTTTGCTCATGACGGCTTTTGGTTTTCTCGGACTCATCATGCGAAAAACAGGCTTTCCCCTGGCGCCTGTCATTCTGGGACTGGTCTTGGGTGAACTCATGGAGGTAAACCTTAGACGCGCACTTAATTATTCGAACGGTGACTGGTCTACTTTTTTCCAGGGCCCTATTGTTATTATTTTGTGGGTCTTGACTCTGGCAAGCCTCCTTTTACCTTTAGCCCTGAGAAGGCTCACCAAACGCGCTAAACCAGGTAAACTCCAGGGAGAATAAAAGGGCCCAATACAACTCTGGTTATGCTGAGAGGGGAGCGAAATGACAAGTTACCGGCGTATATGGCAAGCCTACGTTTTACCCAGATGGCCAATGGTAGTTGGCCTTTTGGTCATTTTACTCTTAGGTACCGGGCTCCAGCTGCTCAACCCTTTTCTCATTGCCAGATTTATAGATCTGGCAACTGGTGGCGGAAGTTTAAGGCAATTAGCCCTGGTCGCTACAGGCTATCTACTGTTAGCAACACTACTCCAGCTCATTTCCATCCTCGAGACCTTTTTAGCCACAGATCTGGGTCTAAAAGCAACCAATGCTCTCAGAGCTGATCTGGCCTATCACTGTCTGAACCTTGATCTCAGTTTTCACAACAGCCGAACCCCTGGCGAGCTTATTGAGCGGGTTGATGGTGACGTAGCCAAACTTAGTAATTTCTTTTCCAGATTTCTGGTTGATCTCGTTGGCAATGGTCTTTTGCTCCTGGGCGTCCTGATTACGCTGTTTGCAGTAAACTGGCGCGTTGGCTTTGCCCTAAGTCTTTTTGTACTGCTCACTGTTGGAGTCATTCACAGCATGCGGAATCTTGGCGTGCCTTTATTTCACGCCTCACAGGAAGCGCAAGCCAAACTCTTTGGATTTCTCGAGGAACGGCTGAGTGGAAGTGAAGACATACGAACGAATGGGGCTATCCCCTATGTTCTTTCACGTTTTTTTGAACACTCGAAGCGGCTCTACCGCAAACAGATCGCAGCACACTTTGTGGGTATGGGCATTTACAGTACTTCGATGATCTTGTTTGGTGTTGGCAGCGCTCTTTCTCTGGGCTTAGGTGCCTTTCTTTACGGCCAAGGTCTGGCCAGCTTAGGTCTGGTTTTTATGATTTTCCGGTATACCGAGTTACTGACAAGACCCATTGAGGTTATCGGTCGACAAGTTCAGGATTTGCAACAGGCAGGTTCTGCCCTGCTTAGAGTTCAGGAATTGCTTTGCATAGAAACCAAAGTCAACGATACTGGCGCAGCCAAACTCAGTTCTGGCCCCCTTAGCCTGAGTTTTGACCGCGTTTCCTTTCGTTACCCCGATGCCAGAGAAGATCAGGAAGCTACCTTAAGAGAACTCAGTTTTAAGCTCGAGCCCGGACAAACCCTGGGGCTTTTAGGGCGTACAGGCAGTGGCAAAACCACGCTCAGCCGTCTGCTTTTTCGTTTTTTTGATGTCACAACTGGAAACATTTTTCTGAATGGTAGACCCCTGCCTGACTACCGTCTAAGCTCCTTAAATAAGCAAATTGCTCTGGTCACGCAGGATGTGCAGCTTTTTCATGCCAGCTTGCGCAATAATCTGAGCCTTTTCAAAAAGGAACTGCCCGATGAGACCATGCTCGAGGCTCTAAAGGCCGTTGGCCTGTGGGACTGGTACCAGAGACTCGAGTCTGGCCTGGACACTATTCTCGAGCCTCACTCGAGTCTCTCATCAGGTCAGGCACAACTTTTGTCTTTTGCTCGAGTCTTTTTAAAAAATCCCGGTCTCATCATTTTGGATGAAGCTTCTTCCAGGCTCGATCCGGCTACAGAACAGCAACTGGACGCGGTGATTGCCAAATTGCTACAAAACCGCACCGCCGTCATCATTGCGCATCGGTTAAAAACGGTACAACGAGTCGATGACATTATGATTTTAGAGGAGGGCCGCTGCGTTGAAATAGGCCCCCGAGAGCACTTAGAAAAGTCAGACTCCAGGTTTGCGGCACTGCTTAAATCCGGGCTCGAGGACAACCTGGTATGAGTACCTGGCGCTACTTTTTTCAACTGGCTCGCTACCGCCCCATTTTTTATGTCACCAGTGGTCTACTAGCCAGCACCATTTTTTACCTATTTCCCCTCCTGCCAGGGCTTATTGTCAGGCGCATCTTCAATGCACTCGAGCTTAATAGCAGCAGCACTTTGACAGGCTTGCTACTGGCTCTTGTTGCGATAGCCGCAGCGCGGCAGCTGGTACTCATCTTTGCCAATTTTGCCGAAAACACTCTGCATGGCTACATAAATGCCTTGCTCAGACACAACCTTCTAAGACGTATTCTCTACCGACCCGCAGCCAAAACGCTACCAACTTCTGCCTCAGAAGCCATGAGTAGATTTAGAGATGATGTTGAGGCCATTCCCGCCTTTCTTAGCTGGACCATCGACCCGCTGGGGCAGGCACTCGTACTCATTGTTGGTTTAAGTATCCTCTTAAGAATAAATGCGCTGCTCAGCCTGGCGGTCATTTTGCCGCTTCTGACCACCTTTGCGGTTTTTAATTATGCCAAACGCTTTATCATCGAGAGTCAAAAGGCCAATCAGGAGGCAATTGGCGCGGTCACGGGAAGTTTGGGAGAAATGTTTGGGGCAATCCAGGCGGTGAAGGCAGCTGGTGCCGAAAAAGACATAACCAAGCACTTTTCTGTCATTAATGAACATCGTCGCAAGGCCAGCTTAAGAAATGTCCTGTTGACCCGGTTTTTAGATACCTTTTCCGGCAATGCTGCCAATATTGGCACGGGTATCTTGCTACTCGCCTCAGCTCGAGCCTTTCAAGCCGACACAAGTTTCACGGTCGGTGACTTTACGCTATTTATCTCATACCTGGGTTGGCTTAGTGTGGTGACTACCATGTTTGGTAACTACCTGGCAAAGTACCGGCAAACCAAAGTTTCCCTCAACCGACTTTTAGAACTCATCCCCGATGCTCCGGAAACAACCCTCACGGCTCATACTCCCGTTTATCTCTTTGGGACACTGCCCACTCACTCGAGCCAGATAGCAGCAAGCGAACGGCCTCTAAAACATTTGAAGGTGGAAAATCTAAGCTATCACTTTCCAGATAGTAAGCAAGGCATCTCTAATATAAGTTTTGAACTTAAACGAGGCAGCCTAACCGTCATAACGGGTCGGATCGGTTCAGGTAAAACAACACTTCTTCGCACACTGATAGGAAGTTTGCCAAAAACCGGTGGCACCATCTACTGGAACGATCAGCCAATTGCAGAAGCAGATAGCTTTTTTATCCCGCCACAGGCGGCCTATACCTCTCAGGTACCCCACCTGTTTAGCGAATCGCTCCGTGACAATATTCTTTTGGGGCTTTCCGTTCATGAGGCAGATTTGGACAAAGCTATCAGCCTTGCGGTGATGGAAAAAGATCTGACACTGCTCGAGTCTGGTCTGGAAACAGTTGTTGGGCCAAGAGGAACCAGGCTATCTGGCGGGCAAAGACAACGCTCCGCCGCCGCCCGAATGTTTGTTAGGGAACCTGAACTTCTGGTATTTGATGATCTCTCGAGTGCCCTCGATGTGGAAACAGAGCGTAGTCTCTGGGAACGCATATTTAGCCAGCAGGAAAACACCTGTCTGGCAGTTTCACACCGCCGTCTGGCACTCGAGCGCGCTGATACCATCCTGGTACTTAAAGAGGGCAAACTTGTTGCGCAAGGTAGTTTGCCAGAACTCCTTGCAAGCAGCGCTGACATGCGAGAACTGTGGCAGGGTGAGCATTTAAACAGTTGATATTTTTTCGCACGATGCAGCCAAGAAAGCTATTAAGTTTCTGTCTAACATGTCATGCTTTAAGCCATGCGCACCCTTACGGTTAAAGTACATCCCTCCTCGAGTCGCTTGCCACAAGAAGAGCAATTTGCCTGGAAACTGGCGGAGCTTGCCGCCGATAATACCGACATTAGTTCTGAAGTGGCCGACATGGTGGTCAATCGCCTCATTGATAATGCCTCTGTCGCTCTCGCTTCGCTGAACCGAACCCCGGTAGCCAATGCCCGGACACAAGCACTCTGCCATCCAAGACAGGAAGGCGCAAGTCTATTTGGTCTTACCAAAACTGTCAATGCTGAGTGGGCTGCCTGGGCCAATGCTACTGCCGTAAGGGAGCTTGATTTTCATGATACCTTTCTGGCCGCCGATTACTCTCACCCAGGCGATAATATTCCGCCGCTTTTAGCCGTGGCACAACAGTGCAACTGTGATGGTCAGGCCTTACTTCGTGGCATTGTTACCGCCTACGAAGTACATATTAGTCTGGTTAAGGGTATCTCCTTACATCAGTTTAAGAAAGACCACATGGCGCATTTGTGCCCGGCAACTACGGCAGGTCTTGGTGCCATGCTAGGTCTTGAAACCAGCATCCTGTTTCAAGCGATCAACCAGGCGGTACACACCTCTTTTAGCACCCGCCAATCTCGCAAGGGAGAGATTTCTTCCTGGAAGGCCTATGTGCCTGGCTACTCAGCCATGCTGGCCATTCTGGCCGTGGATAGAGCGATGCGCGGCGAAAAAGCGCCTGCTCCCATCTATGAGGGTGAAGACAGTGTTATTGCCTGGATGCTGGGCGGCAAAGGTGCCCAGTACCAGCTGCCACTCGTTGAACGGGGAGAAGAAAAAAGGGCTATCCTCGAGTCCTACACCAAAGAACACTCAGCCGAGTATCAGGCACAGGCTATAATTGACCTTGCTTTCAAAATGCGTAGCGAAATCAATGACTTTAAGAACGTTGAAAAGGTCATCATTTCTACTAGTCACCACACCCACTATGTTATTGGCACTGGCTCAAATGACCCACAGAAATTTGACCCTGAGGCCAGTCGCGAAACGCTGGACCACAGCATCATGTATATTTTTGCCGTAGCCCTTGAAGATGGCCACTGGCATCATGTAGAAAGCTATACCCCAGAACGTGCCTCGAGACCCGATACTGTGCGGCTCTGGCAAAGCATTTCGACCCAGGAGGACCCTTACTGGACTGAGCGTTATCATGACCCAAACCCTGACAGGAAAGCCTTTGGTGCTCGAGTTGAGATTTATTTAAAGGACGGCAGAATTATTAGCGATGAACTGGCAGTCGCTAATGCCCATTCTAATGGTGCACGCCCCTTTCAAAGAGAAGACTATATAAGGAAATTTGAAACCTTGACCAAGGATAGTGTCGAAAGTAAGGAAAGCAGCCGCTTTTTGGCGCTGGTACAGAGGTTGCCAGAGCTAACAGCTAGTGACGTAAAAGCTCTTAACCCTGTGGCAAAACCAGGCTGGCTGAGAAGGTGCAGCAGAGACACTCGAGGCATCTTTTAATGCTCTATGCTCAGACCTCTCCCGAGGCAAAACGCAAGTCCCTCATGACCGCCCTGCAAAGTGGACATCTGCTACGCTTTCCTGGTGCATTTTCCCCTCTGGTTGCCAAACTCATCGAAGA
Organism: Trueperaceae bacterium; assembly: GCA_020431825.1. Taxonomy (GTDB): domain Bacteria; phylum Deinococcota; class Deinococci; order Deinococcales; family Trueperaceae; genus JAHEBB01. The sequence goes on from JAGQHN010000058.1 coordinate 17,390, forward strand.
GCAGGCTTGGGACGGCATTTATATATCTGGCGCGGTCCTTGCTAACGATTTAGGCTTGCCAGATATTGGTTTAACGTCTATGCACGAGGTCTGCCAGCGAGGTCACCAGATCGCCAGAGTAAGCAAGCTTCCGGCCCTCATCGATATTGACACAGGCTTTGGTGAGCCTATGAATGTTGCACGGACTGTTCAGGAACTGGAAAACCTTGGCCTTGCCGGATGCCACCTGGAAGACCAGGTCAACCCCAAACGCTGTGGACACCTTGATAATAAAACCATCATCTCGGTAGAGGAAATGTGCAGAAAGATCAAAGCAGCCAATGATGTCTGTCGAGATGAGCATTTTTTACTCATTGCCCGAACAGATGCCCGTGCCAGCGAAGGCTTACAAAAAGCTATCGACCGGGCCCTCGCCTATATTGACGCAGGTGCGCGGATGATTTTTCCCGAAGCGCTAGAAAGCGAAAAAGAATTTGAGTCATTCAGGAAAGCCGTAAACGTACCCCTGCTGGCAAATATGACCGAATTTGGCAAGTCTAAACTGCTTAGCACCACCGAACTTGCTAATCTTGGCTATAACCTTGTTATTTACCCGGTCACGACTTTGCGCCTGGCTATGCACGCCGTTGAAGCGGGGCTGGGGGTAATAAAGGCACAAGGAACGCAGGCAGCAGAACTCAAAAATATGCAAACCAGAGCCCGCCTATATGAACTCCTCGAATATGAAGCCTATAACAAGTTTGACCAGTCCATTTACAATTTCGAGCTAAAAGACTCCCAGTAATCTGCATCCTTTACGTTGACCTGACACCTGTAAGCGTTTGAGTGATTGGTTTCGAAAACCCTTCCGATTTTTACAGGGTTTTTTAGGCAAGATTAAATGGGTAAATTAACGTCTTATCCCGAGGCATATGGTAGGCTTTAAGTGATGGAATCTCTTGGTCATGGTTCATATTTGATTATTGATGGTTTAGGAAGCCAAAGCACAACTTTAAGCTTGGAAAACGCCAAATCCTTTTTAAGTGATTTGGCCAGTCAGCTAGAACCTATAGTCCAGCCTCAATTCACCGTGGCTCAGCTAGAAAGTAAGGAAGAAGGCTACTCTGTTCTTATGCAGTTGCCTGAAAGCCATATTGCCCTTCACTTGTTCCCAGCCTGCCAAGCCCTGTCGCTCCGGGTTTTTTCCAGATATGACATCAGTCTGGAGAGTTTCACTACCGCTTTAAAAGAACAGTTTAGTTTAAACCGTGTCTCGAGCCACCTCAGCAATCATTGCCGCACCCTGTCAAGCAAAGCTGACAGAAGACTTCGCGGCCTTCAAGGCGACCGGAACTATACCTCTGTTCGGCTCAATAAAAGTCTTTTATTTTGAATATTTTGTACCGGGCTTAGTACCAAACGTACAGGCTCGAGTCAAAGTAATGAAACCAGTGTCGGGGCGTAGCGCAGTCTGGTAGCGCACTTCGTTCGGGACGAAGGGGTCGGAAGTTCGAATCTTCTCGCCCCGACCAGTTTTTAGCATCTGAGATTATTAGGCATCTGAGGAGGGTGCTTGCCAGCTTGTCATCTCTGCCCAGTCAAATGCACCTGACATAATCACATCAAAAACCGGGTCTTTAATATCGTAGTAAGCTTCGACATTTTCAGGAAAATAACGCGCTAGTTGTCGCTTGATTTCAGCATAGGCATTGCTTGCCATAGGGTGACTCCGCAAATAATCACGGCAGAGCAGCGCATATCTTTGATTAAAGCGACCGGCTATTCGAATGTGTATATTCATCGGCCTCAAGACCTTTTTATACAGCCGTTTTTCAAGCTCTACTGCCTCCAGCACCATGCCAGGGGGACAATGATCTCGCTGAATATAGTCTACCCATGATAGATCTATTGCCCCCAACTTCTCGTCTCTCAGTACTGAGAAATCAGCAACCGTAACCTGCACATCAATAATATCTTTGGCAGCCAATTCTGGCACACTGGTTGAGCCTATATGATGGATGGCTAAGGCATCTTCACCAAAAGCCTGTCTGAGCTGCCTTGCAAAATGTTTGAATTCTTCTGGCCACGTAGATTTGTAGGGAACTATCTTTATGGGCATTGCGCTATTTAAGCACATCCGCACTTCTACAAGGTGGTTTGTTCTGTAATAAAGCAGGCTCGAGCCTTTTGCCGATCTCATGTGACGTTTGTACCTGGATTTACAAAAAGGATTGCTACATTAAAGGGGCAACGAAGACCTCCGGAGAAAACCATTCTCCAAACTACTCTGGCCCGCGAACCAGAGTAGTTATTTTTTTGATCCAGTATATCTGCTACCTGAATATATTAACTCTGCTTAGCCAAGATAGCTGCGCCAACCCCACCTGGTAATCAATTCCCTACCCTTAGGCATATCTACAGTCCTCAAAATTAAGTCTTTGCTGCATCTTATCAACTCTACAAGCGTTGACGGCAAGGGATAAATCACCTATACTTTTCAGCGTTAATAAGTTTCAGAAATATCTGAAAGCATTGAACTTTTAAGGACTAGGGATGAAATACATTATTGTACTGCTTATCAGCCTGGCTTCTCTCGCACTGGCACAAGTTGCTTATAAAGGTGAACTGGGCTTAACCTCGAGCATTAACCAAAGTAAACTTGGTCCAATTGGCACAGGACAGTTTGGTTTTGCGCTCCGAGCTCATCTGGAGGCAGATTATGCTCTTGATCCCCTGTCTTTTCGCCTTGTTGTGGACCCTCAGATAAGTTTGAATGGGTCTCTACTCGAGGACGCCTTCTTTGAACCTGGAATTACCGAGGCATATGCGCTTTACCGCCTTGATTCCCTTGACCTGAGCCTGGGGCTCGAGCGCCTTCCGCTCGAGTATGCGCGCCTTAGTCTGCCATTTGGACTCGAGCCTACGGGAAAAAGTGGGCAGAGGCTAGGTCTTTTAGGCATCCGCGGCACCTTCTATCTGGAAGATTGGCGTATTCGCTCTGCCCTGCTTTACCGCTATCAGGACGAACAGGCTGGCGCTATCTTTAGCACCCGCAAAGCCTTTGGCGATTTTGAGCTAGAAGGCCATATCCTTTACTTAAATCAGGAATTTGTGGCTGGACTGGGGGGCAGTGGTTTACTGGGTGACCTCATTACGTACGGTGAAGCCTGGCTTAGACCTCAAGCGCTAAACGCAACCGGGGCCCTGGGTTTAAGTGGTTTCTGGGGAGATAGTCTCTGGACACTGGAATCAGCCTATGCACCAAGTGCGCTCCTGCAAAGTGAGGACGCATTTCCTCAGGTTTTGGGTCAACTGAGCCTTCCTCAGGGTGATAACGGCAGCCTCGAGCTTAGCTCTTCTCTAGCTTACGCTAAGCGCTTGGTCAAACAAGATGAGCAAACCCTTTATGCCTTTTTGAATGGTGCTTATACGTTTACAGAACTCGATTGGAGTCTCTCAACTGGAGCCTCCCTGGTCTATTCAGAAGACCTTCAAAACCTGAATCTTAATCTTTCCTTCACGCAATTTTTCTAAAACCCAGGACTCGAGAAACTCTCTACAAATTCTCATTTAAAGGTGAAACAATTTTCACTTGGGTGAAAAACCTGCAACGTCACTGGTGAGTTAAGTTCTTGAAGGTGTCCAATTTTGTACCTATAAGAATTTCTGCCTACATGAAAAGGAAAGCTAAGTCAGAATAGAAACTCATTGCCGGTAGAACACAAAATCTGGCACACCCTTAGCTTTATGTGAACTTAACTATTGCAGACGCACTTAAATTCAGGTTTTCTTACCTTGCAATGCTGCAATCCTCGAGGAGGTTCGCATGATAAGTGTCAAACATATCAAGAAACGGTATGCCTCGTTTGAAGCCCTGAAAGGGCTTAGTTTTGACATTCAGGACGGGGAAATTGTTGGCTTACTGGGACCCAACGGTGCTGGCAAAACCACAACCATCAAAATACTGACGGGCTTTCTCCAGCCTGACGAGGGAGAAGTAGTCGTCAACGGTCAAAATGTCATTGACCAAACAGCAAAGGCTCAGGCAGAAATAGGCTACCTACCTGAAAATGCCCCGCTGTACCCGGAATTAAGCGTCCAGGATTATCTTGAAATGATCGCTGATATTCGGGAAATCCCAGCGAAAGACAAAAAGACATATCTACGGGATGCTGTTACTGCAACTGCCCTTACAGATAGACTTAATACACCCATTGGACAACTTTCTAAAGGCTACAGGCAGAGAGTTGGCCTGGCGCAGGCTATCTTGCATAAGCCTAAACTCCTCATCCTCGATGAACCTACGGTCGGCCTCGACCCCACTCAACTCCTTGAAATACGCTCGCTCATAAAACACCTGAGTGAGCGTGCCACTATTCTTTTCTCGAGTCATATCTTGCCTGAAGTTGAGGCCCTATGCGATAGGGCCATTATCCTGATGAATGGCAGTTTGCGGGCCGATGCCAGACTAAGCGATCTGGCGAACTCTGCTAATGCTGTGGTTACTTTTGAGCGAGAAACCGAGGCCAGGGATAAACTAGCAGGGCTCGAGTCAGCTCAGTATGTAGAAATGCTAACAACCGAACCGGGCTACCGCGTGATTGGTAAACCGGGCAGCGACCTCTGTCCTCAGATTTTTAGGCTTGCCAAAGAGCATAACTGGCCGCTCCGCGAATTGCGCCACGAAGTACGCACCCTGGAAACCGTCTTTAACGATCTGGCCAATTCGCATGTAGAAGAGGTACCGGTAGAAGAGGTGAGCGCATGAGGCAGGTACTGGCACTCACCAAAAAGGAACTTAAAAGCACTTTTGGCTCTCCTCTCGCCCTCATTTTTATTGGTGCTTTTTTACTGTCCAGCTTGTTTATCTTCTTCTGGGTCGAAGCCTTTTTTGTTCGCTCAATTGCTGATCTTCGTCCGCTGTTTAAATGGATGCCCATTTTACTCATTTTTCTGGTTTCGGCCCTAAGCATGCGCCAGTGGAGTGAAGAGGAGCGCTCTGGAACCTTAGAGATGCTTCTCACTCTGCCCATTTCACCCCTGAAACTGGTGTTCTCCAAGTTTTTAGCAGTTATGGCCATGGTTGCGATTTCACTGACTTTAACCTTAGGGCTTCCTATCACCGTTAGTCTGATTGGCAATCTGGACTGGGGTCCAGTGATTGGTGGTTATCTGGCGGCACTGCTCCTGGCAGCTGCGTATACAGCCATAGGACTTTTTATATCCTCACGCACCAGTAATCAGATCGTCGCCTTGATTCTTTCTGTTTTGGTTGGCGGCATCTTTTACCTGATTGGCTCGAGTGCTCTGCAAAGTCTTTTCCGCGGCAATATCGATGACCTCTTGCGCGCTCTAGGGACAGGTAGCCGCTTTGAAAGCATTGAGCGTGGGGTCATTGACCTGCGTGATCTTATTTATTACCTTTCCCTTACCGGGATTTTTCTGGGACTAAATGTACTCTCCCTGGACAGCAAACGCTGGAGTCAGGGAAAAAGAACGGCAAGCTACCGCCGGAACATGACGCTAGGCATTGGCTTACTCATCATTAACTTTTTGCTTTTGAATGTCTGGCTCTTTCCACTAAGAGGTTTAAGGGCAGATATTACTCAGGACCAGCGCTATAGTCTCTCGAGCAGCACCAAAGACCTGCTTGATACCCTTTCTGAACCCTTGCTGATACGGGCTTATGTCAGTGAGCAAACACACCCCTTACTGGCCCCTCTCATACCCCAGGTTGCCGATATGCTGAGAGAATATGAAATTGCGGGTAAAGGAAAAATCACGGCGAATGTTGTTGACCCGCAAAAAGACCCGGAACTCGAGGCCGAAGCCAACCAGACCTACGGCATCCAACCAAGGCCCTTTCAGGTGGCTGACCGTTATCAGAGCAGCGTGGTCAACGCCTATTTTGATATTTTGCTGCGCTACGGTGATCAGGCCGAAGTAATTCCTTTTGGCGATCTCATCGAAGTTTTGCCCAGTCAATCAGGTTCACCAGATGTGCAGTTACGCAACCTCGAGTATGACCTGACTCGAACTATCAAGAAAGTCGTGTACGGTTTCCAGACCGCCGAAAGCCTCCTGGCCTCTTTGGACCAGCCAGCCAAACTCACCCTGTTTGAAACGCCTGAAACCGTGCCCGCAGAGCTGGCTGACGCCAGCAGCACCATAGCAAGCCTCGTCGCTGATCTAAATGAAAAGAGTGGCGGCAAGCTCGAGTTTAGGCAAATTGACCCACTAACTGACACAAGCTACCCTGCAACACGGCTGAGCGATGAGTACGGCATCGATGCCATACCAACATCGTTTTTCTCAAATGACGGCTTTTATCAGCATATGCTGCTCGAGCTTGGCGATAATCATCAGGTCATCTTCCCCAGTAATGATGTCTCAGAAGCCAGTATTCGCAGCAGCATTGATTCTGCCATACAGCGCCTGTCCCCGGGCTTTTTGCGCGCCGTGGGCCTCTGGCTTCCACCTGCACCCGAGCCCAATCAATTTGGGCAACAAATGCCTCAGCTTTATCAGGCACAGTTTTTAACGGAGCAGTTGGGCAAAGACTACCGGGTTGAATCGGTTGACCTGAGTACCGGCAAAGTAGATGACGCTATTGATACCCTGATCGTGCTGGCACCCCAAAATCTGACCGAAGAGGAGCGCTTTGCCGTTGACCAGTTCCTTATGCGCGGTGGTTCGCTGATTGTGGCTACCGGAAATTACGGTATTACCGTCGATCAGTTTGGCGGTGGCCTGGCACTCGAGCCTCTCACGGGTGGCCTGAATGACCTTCTAAGCAGTTATGGTGTCACAGTTGGCGATGGGGTCGTCATGGACACGCAAAATGCCCCCTTCCCGGTCGCCGTCAACCGCAATGTTGGTGGTTTTCAGGTACAGGAAATCCAGGCTATTGACTATCCTTATTTTGTGGATGTCAGACCTGAAACCATGACAAAAAATAACCTGGTGGTCTCTGGACTAAGTTCTGTAACCCTGAATTTTGCCAGCCCCCTTAGCCTCTCCGATACTGTCAGGGACGAGGCGCAGGTCTTGCTTAGCTCGAGCCCTAAAGCCTGGCTAAGCCAGTCCACGCAGATTCAGCCAAACTTTGACCTGTATCCTGAACTTGGCTTTGCGCAAGACGCTACGAGCACCCAGAGCTATCCACTCGCCGTTGCCCTGACAGGCAAATTCAGCAGCTACTACACCGACCACGCTGCACCCTTTGAGCAGAGTTTTGAGACGGACGCTGCAGCTGACGACACGACAACGCCCGAACCTGCGGTACTTGGCACCATTAAATCATCGCCAGAAGACACCCGCCTGATCGTTCTGGGCAGCAGTGAGTTCATTAATGACACCCTGCTTGATCTGTCTGCTCGGTTAGGCCAGGACCGGAGCCTCAGCAATCTGCAACTCATGCAAAATGCCGTTGACTGGTCGGTAGAAGATGCCGACCTGCTCAGCATAAGGGCAAGAGGGAGCTTTACCCGCCTGCTCAAACCACTCAGCGAATCCCAGGAAACCTTTTGGGAAGTGCTTAACTATGTCATTGCACTCTTAGCCCTCATTGTGCTGGCTGCCATGTGGCAAATCAGAAAGCGAAACAGTCGCCCTATAAACCTGGCTTCAGAAACCCAGCTGTCCGGAGGTGAGGCATGAACCGCAACAATCTCATTTTAGCTCTGCTTGCAGTTGTCCAGGCAGCCTTAATCGCAACGGTCTTTTGGACCTCAGCCAGACCTGTCAGTCAAACCTTTGCCCCCCTGATAAGCGCGGACAAAGCAGCCATTAGCGCCTTTACTATCAGTGATGATACAGGCCAAAGTCTGACGCTTGAAAAAATTAATGATGCCTGGGTTTTGCCAGATGCCGATAATTTTCCAGCCGACGAGGTTAGAATTGATAGTTTTCTCACCAGCCTGATGAATACCAAACCCCAGGGTCTCATCGCTCGCAATGCTAGCAGTTATGACCGACTTTCTATCTCTGACAATAACTTTGTCAGAAAAATAGAACTGGTAAATAGCAGTGGCAAGGATGATGTCCTTTACCTTGGCTCCTCACCCAGAGCTAGTGCTGCCCACATACGCTCGAGTTCAGGTCCAAACGTCTATCTGACGACTGATCTGCGTAGTAGCGATGCCAGCACCGAAAAAAGCGCCTGGATAGATACCAGCTACCTGAGTTTTGCCAGCAATGATGTGGTTGAAGTCACCATAACAAATGCCCAAGGTGACTTTAGCTTTAGCAAAGACGGTGACACCTGGGCGATGGCCAGTCCCGTTACTGGAGAGAGTCTTGACCCTGAAAAGGTAAACAGCATTATCAGGAATATGGCTAATTTGCGTATGCTCGAGCCTCTCAATCTTGCCAGCTCCAATTCCCACGGAACAGACGCTCCTATCGCTGCTATCGAAATAAAAACTCGAACTGAAGTCATTCCTGAAGGTACTAACCCAACCGATGATACAGCCAGTTCGAGTGAAGCAGAAACAAGTACTAGCCCTGCTGAGCCGACCTATACCGAGGCTAACTTTACAGTCGCCGTGGGCGACGCCCTTGAAGACGCCTATGCAGTTAAGGGTTCGGAGTCAGATTATGTAGTGAGTGTAAACAGTTATTTGCTCGAGGCGCTTATAAATAACAGTGCCGATGACTTCATGGTTCAAACCGAAGACACTGACCAGCCTTAACATTCCTGCACAAAAATACCGGGGGCAAGCTAAAGCCCCCGGTATTGCTACTTACTACGCTACTGACAGCAAGATCTTGCAACTTTTACTAAGGTCGGCGAATTGGAAAATATCTGGCTCGCCACATCTTTTCGTTTACAAAACCTTCTATATCTTCAGGAATGTCTACGCGTGCCAGACCCTCAGCCTGTACCTGCTTGATAACCGCCACCGCCACTCGCTTACTCACCGAGCGCAAACTGCTTATAGGCGGGTAAACCGCACCGCTCGCCAGCCTCGAGCCACTCACATACTCTGCCTGTGCTACCGCAGCTTCGGTTAGCATTCTGTCAGTAACCTTACTGGCCCCACTCAACATAATGCCTAAACCCACCCCTGGAAAAATAAAGGCATTGTTGCCCTGCCCTATGCTGTAGCGCTCACCCTGATACTGCACATCGGCGAAAGGACTTCCTGTTGCAACGATTGCTCTTCCTTCGGTCCAGGTATAAACATCTTCGGGGATGGCTTCGCTGTTAACTGTAGGATTTGACAGCGCAAAAACCATGGGGTAAGGGGTATTCGCATCGACTGCCCGAATGATTTCCTGATTAAATGCCCCACGTTGACCCGATAAGCCCAGGAGAACCGTAACCCTGGCATTTTTGACAGTATCCAAGAGGCTGGGGTTTTGCCCTTCAAACGTCCAACCGGCAACTGCACTTGGTGATTTGGCGAACTCGAGTTTATAGGGTTCCAAACCTTTTCTATCGTTTAAAACGAGGCCTCTGGAATCAATCATAAAAATGCGGTCTTTGGCCTCTTTTTCAGATAAGCCTTCACGCATAAGACCAGCAGCCACCTGTCTGGCTACGCCAACGCCCCCCGCACCCGCACCATGAATCACATAAACTTCCTCGCTTAGCTTACGCAGACTCTTGCGTGAGGCAGCAATGAGACCAGCCAAAACGACCGCACCCGTTCCCTGAATATCATCATTAAAAGAGGGCAGCTCATCTTTGTAGCTCTCTAAAACGTCAAAGGCCTTTTGTTTACTAAAGTCTTCCCACTGGAGTAAAACATTGGGATGATGTTTTTTTAGACCCGTGACAAACTTGTTAATAAATTCGGCATAGGCATCACCCTCGAGCCGCTCATGACGCACTCCAAGATAGAGGGGGTCATCAAGTAAATCCTGTCGGTAAGTACCAACGTCTAGCTGCACAGGTAAGGTTAGCGCTGGGTCAACTCCGGCAGCAGCGGTATAGAGAGATAATTTGCCAATGCAGATCGCCATGCCTCCAAAGCCCTGATCCCCTATGCCAAGGATGCCCTCCGAATCGGTTGCCACAATAAGTTTGATATAAGGGTAGGGCGTATTTTGCAAAAGTTCATCAATATGGTCAATGTTTTCGGTTGACACCACAAGCCCTCTGGAAAAGCGGTAGATATGACTAAACTGCTGCACCGCCTCAGCGACCGTTGGGGTATAAATAATCGGCATCATTTCCTCGAGATGCTGATCCAGCAGAGCATAAAAAAGAACTTCGTTGCGGTCCTGCAAGGCCCGGAGGAATACATGCTTATCCAGGTTTTGACTGAAGCCAGTGAAATTGCGATAAGCATTTTCCACCTGCTCTTCCAAACTGGCAATATGCGGCGGTAAGAGACCATCTAATTTAAAGGCACGGCGTTCTTCTTTGGTAAAGGCCGAGCCTTTATTTAATAGCGGCAGGCGCGTGAGCATAAGACCATCAAGGTCGGTTTCGAGAAAGGCTTCTCCCCTATCATCGAATTTATAGTCATACTGTTTCATGTTTACTCCTAGTGCCTGAGACTACCATTTTGGCCCACTGGTTGAAATTGACTTTTTTCCCTTTAAAAGGGCATCTCTTCAAAAAAGCGTCTCGGCCAGGAGAACCCTTTATGTCCTTTTGGCTTTTACAAGCGAAATCAGTTTTTTGGCTCGAGTACAGTCTTAACCGAGCAAAGAGAATAAGGGTTCCGGGTCACTTAAATCAGAGACAACCGTATCTGCACCTGCACTCTTTAACTCCTCATAGGACCAGCGACCCGTAGCCACGGCAAACGCATAACAGCCGTTAACCTTGGCACACTCAATGTCTCGAGGAGTATCGCCTACAATCATGACGTCTTTTCCGGAAATCTCTCTGCCGGTCACCGTTTCATACTTACGCATCGCTACCAGGGGCAATTCATTGCGCGAACGTCCTTCATCGCCAAAGGCATTGATTTTAAACCAGTTCATATCCATACTGGCTGCCGCAATTTTTAGGGGCGCAGCCCTACTATAGTTGCCCGTAAGCAAACCCATCATTTGTTGGCGTACCAGCAACTCTTCCAGGATGACTCTTACACCCGGCAAAACAAAATCCTCAGCTATCTGACTTAGAGCAAGGGCCAGCCGATCGATATAGTCATCACGAAAACGGTCATGGTGCTCAGTTATAGCCAGGTGCTTGTTTAATTCGGCGAGTTCCCCATAAATTTGTGGATCAATTTTTCCAGAAAAGTCCAGACCCTGAACGGCAAAGCTTTCGCCAAATAGTGCCCTGCCTGTCTCTTCCATGGTCTGTACTCCTACACCGCCACCTTTTAAGAGGGTACCGTCTATATCAAAAAGAACCAGCTTCATAGCTAGCTATGCTAACAAAAAATAGAATCCAAGAAATGGAGCATTTAGCGGCGACCAAAAACCGATTTTGCTGCGACAGATTCATCTTTGATTGCTTCTTCGCTTGTCTCTGCCACCATGAGCGTAACAAAACCCCTGGCAAAAGACATTAGTTTCTTACCCGCTAACTGATTTTCTTTAGATTCCATGGCTCTTTTGAAACTTACCCGGTCAGGAAAATGGAGCTCGTGAATAAGGTAATACGCGGTATCTTTGCCAAAATTATCACCTTTAACCACATTCACCACGGACTCGGTGACGCCTGGTACTTTCTTGGCAAGAGGCAAATAATTTGACTCAAATTGATTCATAAAATCAATGGGATCTTCCGGGCGCTTGAAACAGGCCAACACTTTAATCATCGTAACGCCTCTGTGAGACTAAGACCTGCCCTTTTCTGGAAAGCGTCAGCGTGGCTAATAACTCGAGGGTAAACATGTCTAAGATCCATAGTGCCTTACCTAATCTACACGTTTGACCTGATTTATAAAGCTATATCATTCACATCATTTAGGATTTTGAAAAGCTTGCCTCCTCTTATCAGTAAAGCGTGAAAAATTACCTTTTGCTACCGCTGTAAGAACTTTGTAATGCAAGCTATGCTTTAGTTTAACCATGAATACATTTGAGGTTGAAAACAATAACAGGTTAGAGGCGATGGTCATTACAAATTCAATGGCGAAACTGGCATCTGAAACATGGACCAGAGACCCAGACGACCCAGATTTTTGGCACGGTCCTCACGGCGTCATTGTAAACACTGCAGCGCTCGAGTACCGGAAAGCATTTTTTGAGATTATTCTGCAAGAAGCGTAAATTTAGGTGATGGTATCATCCTGAAAGATGGTGCGATTAAGGTATCGCTGGCGAGCCCATCCAGATTCGTTGTTTTCCAATCCCTTCGCTATTTCATCTGTTTACGCTAAATCATTATCCAATTTAACTACTTCAGTTCCAGCCAGACTTTTTCCTGGCTGGCTTTCTCTTTTCCACCTTTTGCCGGAGGATATACCTCCAAAATAAAGTAAGATGGTAGCTGGAGGTTAGCATGGCACAAGTTAGCGAAATGATTCAGCAAAGTCGAGAAGTTGTCACAAAACCCAGCGTTGCATCTTTTGAAAGATATGAAACCAGCGGAACCATGCAGGACGCACTCATTTATGTTGCGATTGCTGCAGCAATTTCAGGTCTTCTTGGTTTGGGTGGTGGGATTGGTGGTCTAATTTCAGGTATAGTCACGACGCTGCTAGGTTTTTTTATTTTTACTTATCTCATTTTCTGGATTGGCAAACAACAGGGTGGCACAGGAAGTCTAGACGAAGTTGCTTATACATTTTCGCTTTTCTGGGTGCCTCT
>JAGQHN010000059.1 GCA_020431825.1 Trueperaceae bacterium
TCACTGACCTTGAGGCTTTTAACCATCGCCATTCTCTTCAGTTCAAATTAGTTCCTGTATATATGCAAGTCATGAGTAGAACCTATCCACACTCATAACCACACTTTAGTGTCTACCTCTTGACACCTCGTCCCGACTATCGTTGAACCAACGAAAGGAGAAGGTGAGAGAAAGGCAGTAAAGTCGTATGAGCAAACTCAGGATAAGCGAAGTAAAGAAAGAGACGCATTATCAGATCAGGCTAAAAGGCCAGCTGAGTGAAAAATGGCAGGACTGGTTTGATGGCCTTAACGTTTCGCTGGATGATTCTGACACACTTTTAACCGGGCAGGTGAAAGATCAGGCAGCCTTACACGGCTTACTCAAAAAAATTCGTGATCTAGGTATGCCGCTGATTTCACTCAAGCAGCTATAGGTAACCACTTCAACGTACAAGCTGTCGTAGAGAAAATGGACTGTTTGCTGGTTATCTGGTACGCCTGGAGATGGACAGAGAGTCCTTTGGCAGGCACTTTCCCCTTAACCAGGGCTTAATTTCAACAGCTAGCTAAACACTTTGAGAAAGGAAGAAATTTATGAAAAATCTGCAGAAACTTGGCGGACTAGCCGCACTTATAGAAGCTTTAACTTTTATATTCGGATTTACTTTATTTTTTACGCTGATTGCCTCAGCGAACTATGCCAGCCTCGAGCTTGATCCTTTACAGAATGCTGCCTTCTTGGCGGAAAATCAAGGCATTATGTACCTCTGGAATTTTGTCATTTACATTGTCTTTGGTATCGTTCTGGTGTTTCTAACCTTAGCACTACATGAGAGGTTTAAGGTTGCTGCGCCAGGTCTTTCGCAGGCTGCTGCGGTCTTTGGGTTTATCTGGTCAGGACTTGTGATAGCCAGTGGCATGGTTGCCAATATTGGCGCCACAGTCATTACCCAGATTTACGAGAAGGACCCTGTTCAGGCAGGCTCGAGCTGGCTGAGTTTGCATTTTGTCACCGATGGCCTGGGCGGTGGTAATGAGATTGTTGGGGGCATCTGGGTCTTACTTTTAAGCATGGCGGCCCTAAAAACCCATACGCTTCCGAGACTACTGAGTACCTTTGGTCTTGTCGTGAGTCTTGCCGGTATTTTTTCTATGATTCCAGCCTTAGGAGAAGTTGGGGGGGCAATTTTCGGACTGGGTCTGATTGTCTGGTTTATTTACCTGGGCATTGTAATGCTCGTTAGTGACCCCCTAAAAGCAGTTGAAAAAGCAGCAAGGTTTGAGGGGAATAGGACGACTCGAGCCATTTGACTGACAGTTCTATAAATGTCGCAAGTTTAGCCCACCTTCCTCAGTGCGAGCGCCGCTGCTTGCACTGCAGGAACCTTTAAGAAAGGATAGTATGTTAAATTCTCAATCTGATTCATTAGTAAGCAGGCTCTCGTTCAAAGAAAAGAGTAATCTGGTAAGTATTGCCATCATCTTGGTTTTCTATGGTTCTTACGTTGGCTTGCTTCTCAGGCAAGGCGATTTCTCGAGTTTAGGTCCGATTGTTACGGTAACAATCGTCTTTATTCTGGTTATGGCCAGTTTGCAAGCTGTTCTTGCTATGGTCTTTAGCGAGGATGCCAGGAGAAAGTCAGAGCTCGAGCCTACTGCCAGGCACAGGGCTCACGGCACTGCATACCCTGTTATTGTTATGGGTATATTTTCTACAATGGTGCTGCTTCTACTGAAAATGAGCACTTTTTGGCTGTTTCAAAGTGCCCTATTCTTCTTGATCCTTTCAGAACTTATTAGACTCAGTGCAGAGCTTGTTTACCTATGGCAACAAAGGGCAAACCTGAGCTAGAATCAGGTTCAGAGTTCTTGCTCGAGTGCCTCAATCAGTTGCTGAATATCTTCATCACTGATGTAGTGAACAAATGAAAAACGAGCAACCCCAGCTTCTAAATCAATGCCCATAGCCTCGATTAACCGTGCTGCATAAAAATGACCATAGCCACTCATGATGCCGTGTTTCACCAACCGCTTGACCAGCTCGGGAGAGCTTACTTTTTTCGCTACGATTGCTATGGTCGGTGCACGGTTTTCACTGTCGGTAGACCCTATGACCTTAAGTTTAGGATTGTCTTTTAAATAGTCAAGCAGAGGAGCCAAACGCGCTTTCTCTGCCGTTCTAAAAAGATCGTGAACAGCTGGGCCTCTAGCTGTATCAGCATCAAAATGGTGCTCATAAACGGCGTCAAAATACTGGCAGACACCATGAGCTGCCGCTACCTGAGCATGGTCAGGACCAGCAGGAATAAGGCGCTTATGAAGTTCTTTGTCATTAAAGAAATGACTCTGGTTCTTCAGATTTTGCATGATGTTTTCTCTAACAACCATGGCACCCTGGTGCGGGCCGTAGGTTTTGTAGAGTGAAAAGACGTAGATATCTACCCCCAGGTCCGCTATGTCAGGAAAGCCGTGTCCAGCATAGGAAACACCGTCAGCAACGACAGTTGCTCCCAGCTCATGAGCAAGTTTAGTCCACTCTTTAACGGGATTGATCTGCCCAATTATGTTTGAGCAGTGAGGAAAGGTCACCAGTTTGGTTTTGTCGCTTAAAAGCTCTTTTAACCCCTCGGTCTCGAGCTGTCCCGTTTCTCTATTAACCGACCACTCTTTTACCACCATACCGAACTCTGCCAGTCGCCGCCAGGCACCACTATTGGCCTCATGGTCCTGGTTTGTGACAATGATTTCATCGCCAGCCTTTAAGTAACCGCGCATAGCCTGGGAGAGAACATAAGTATTTTGGCTGGTAGATGGGCCAAAAAAGACTTCATCAGCTTTGACATTCAGGTAGCGAGCAAAGCTTTCGTAGCTTTCATCCATTGCCTGACCTGCTTTGGTAGAAGCTGAATAAGGATAATATGGCTGAACTTTGGTTTCCCGGTAATAGGTGCAGAGTCGGTCAATGACCTGCTTACAGGCAAACGAGCCACCGGCATTTTCGAAAAAGGCCTGGCCCTTAAACTCTGGATTTGCAAAGGGAGGAAATTGCTGGCGAATAAAAGAAAGGTCAAGTAGCTTGGTCATGGCAAAACTCCGCAAGAAAAATTACCAGTTAGCATAACGTATTCGGTTAAACCTATGAGCTGATTACCAAAACATAACGGGGCAACTGCACAGTCAATAGCACAGGAATCGGCTAGACGAATAAATGCGAGTGATAGAAGATGAAACTGGCTGAGTGGTGCGGAACCAGAAGATTAAAGTTACAGCGCCGAATCTCAGCGAACTTTTCAGGAAGGCAATTCAACCTCTCATGCAAAGCTGAATAGTCTCATTGGAACCGAGTACGAACTATGAAGTGCGTAAAAAGTTTACCAAATCCTGTTTTTGCTTCTCTAATGAAGGCAGGTGGACATACATCAGATGACCTGACTCGTAGTAAGTCATGTGTACATTGCTGCGCAATTCAGCGGGCAAATAGAGGTGATTAAAGGTGTATTCGGCAGCGCAAAAGGGCGTTGCCAGGTCATAATAGCCATTGCAAACCAAAACTTTGAGATGCGGATTGCTGCACATAATTCGGCGCAGAGTCTCACTTACATCTACGTACCTGCCCTCGAATTCGTCGAAGTGCCAATTTGCATTAATCTGCATATTCATGATTTCATAGGGCAGATCGCTTTCGTAGTTTAGGTCACGCTGCAAGTAGTCATAAACGGCGGCAGTATAAGGCCCGTTGTAGGCAAGGGAGCTTGGCTCGAGGTTGATTTGTTTTGCTGCAGGACCAAGGTCATAACTGCTAAACCTCGAGTCAAGCCTCCCAATCACCTTTCCTTCTTTTCGCAGTAATTCTTTCGCAAAAGTGCTAAGGTCAACTCGCAAATGACAGCGTAAAATAAAATCGGCAGAAAGACCAATGAGCTGGGCAAGCCTGGCTGCAATGTCTTTTTCTTCCGCCTCACTGAGCAAGGTTCCGCGCATAAGGGCTGAACTGTAGTCACCCAGCGCAAAGCTTCTGGCCACACTTACGACGTCATGAAGCGGTTGTTGCTGAGCCTTTTCTAAACATTTGTGATACCAGGCGGTAGCAGCGTACGAAGGCAAATAGAGGGCGTAAGGTAAATCGTTTCCAGTGGCAAACTGTGTTGTTTGAAAATTAAGTATGGTACTGACAAATATAATGCCATTAAGAAATAACCCATGTCGGTCTTGCAGATAGCCACTCAGGGCAGCGGCACGGGTTGTGCCATAACTTTCACCGATGAGATACTTGGCTGAAGTCCAGCGCCCATAGCGCGTACAAAACAAGCGAATAAAATCCCCTACACTCTCAATATCTTTTTTAAAGTGGAAGAATTCTCTATTAGACTCACCCACCACAGCGCGGCTATAACCTGTTCCAACAGGATCAATAAAGACGAGGTCACTTTCATCTAAAAGCGAGAATGCGTTTTCAGTCCAGTCCCAGGGTGGGGGGGTAAGCGCGCCAGCATCCCCCATATCTACCCGACGGGGCCCTAACAAACCCAAATGCATCCAGACACTGCTACTGCCTGGACCCCCATTAAAGCTAAAGCTGATAGGCCGGTGCGAGCGCTCATTTTCTGGTAAATCAGAACGCATATAGGCTACAAAAAACACCTTGGCTTTAGGCTTTTCCCCTTCACTTTCACGATTACCCTCGGCTTTTTCTGTTTCTTCTTTTAAGGTCAGCGTGCTTGCAATGGCAGTGTAGGTAATGAGTTGACCACCAATCGTAACGCTATGCTGGGTTATGCTCTGGTGTTCTTCTTGAAAAAGAGTCATATCAATTCTCCAGGCGTGCCTAAAACAATGCCACTAGGAATCGCCAAAACGTAAAAATAAAACCATTTTGTCACTTAACCATTTTAAATTTCGGCCTATGACCGTGACAAGCACCAAAAGGAGAGAGCAGTATCTGGGTAAAATGCAGGGTAGCTAAGAGCAAGGTTCAAGAATAAGGTCAGTGTTGGGTTGACTTAGTATCGTTAGCCAAGTCAGAATCGCAGAGTTTTGCGACTTTGCGGTTGCTCTGAAATCAACGGAGCTGAGTAGGTTTACAGGGTGATTTCTTCTACGCCATCCTCATGATAAATCAGATAGCGGTTAGGTAGTACATTGATCTGATCGTGCTCTTTTAGGAGCGAGGTTTTGGGAAACAGGGCTTTTACCGAGCCCAGGCCTTCAATAGCTAATACCAGACTATAAAAGGGACCAAGATTCATAACCTGACTAACTTTCGCTGCCCATCCGTTTGCGTCGGCCAAAAGAATATCTTCGGGTCTAAGGGCGACCTTTACGTCTTTTCCTTTAACAATTTCACTCGAGGGCAGGGTGTAGTTACCAAGTTTTAGCTCAGAACCCTTATTTTCTGCTTCAAGAAGTGTCATAGAGCCTATAAACCCGGCGACAAAGAGACTGCTTGGTTTTGCATAAATGATGTCAGGCGAATCATACTGTTCAACCTGACCGCTACTCATCACCGCAATTCGGTCGGCAAGGCTTAGCGCTTCTTCCTGATCATGCGTGACGAAAATGGTTGTTATGCCAAGTGAGCGCTGTATGGACTTCAGCTCCTCACGGAGCCGTACTCTTAAGTGGGCGTCCAAACTGCTAAACGGTTCATCAAGCAGTAAGATTTGTGGCTCGAGCACCAGTGCTCTGGCTATGGCAACACGTTGCTGTTGGCCTCCTGAGAGCTGGGCAGGTAGACGTTTTTCATAGCCCTTTAACCCTACTAAGTCGAGGGCCGAGTGAACCTTATCTTCGACGACTTTTTTCTCGAGTCCTCTTAATTGCAGCCCAAAGGCAATATTTTTATAGACAGTCATATGGGGCCACAGGGTGTATTTTTGAAACACCATGGCAGTAGGCCGTTTATTGGGGGGTAAAGCGATAATGGATTTCCCGTCCATCAAAATATCCCCTGAACTGGGTTCTTCAAAGCCAGCAATCATGCGTAAAGCAGTTGATTTTCCGCAGCCGGAAGGGCCAAGCAAACAGATAAACTCGCCATTCTTCACTTCAAAATTCAGATTATCAACAGCTTTCACCGAACCGAACTGCTTGTTGAGATGATTAAACGTTAAGGATGCCAAAACTAGACTCCAAACCCTGCCGCCAGGGTTTTTCCACTTAAAACGCGTCTGGCAAAGAGCAGCAAGATAAGAGAAGGAATCCAGAGTGTGAGCGATAAAATGGCACCGTACTGCACCACAAGCTGATTGTTAATGAGGCTGAGCATCAGTACTGGCATGGTGCGTATTCCCGGCAGACCAATAAGAATTGCGCCTTGCGTTTCGTAAAAGGTGCCCACAAAGGTCAGCAGTAAGGCGGCGCTTATGGCAGGAATAACTTGCGGCAGTGTGATCTGCCAGAAAACCCTGAATCGAGATGCACCCACGTCCAGGGCTGCTTCCTCGAGGCTCTTATCCACACCCTTAAAGGCCGCCGTTGGTATCCAGATCATAAAGAGTAGAGTATTGACTAATTGGATGAGCACCACACCCA
Organism: Trueperaceae bacterium; assembly: GCA_020431825.1. Lineage (GTDB taxonomy): Bacteria > Deinococcota > Deinococci > Deinococcales > Trueperaceae > JAHEBB01. The sequence goes on from JAGQHN010000059.1 coordinate 6,513, forward strand.
GAATGGTTGAGATGAGATTTAACTTTAGAAAAATAACGGCAATCGTGATGTAAAGACCAAATCTTGGAAAGGCATTGGTAGCCAGAAAAGACAGTAAGAAAAACTGACTACCGCGAAATTTTATGCGCGCAAAGGCGTAGGCCGCTGGCAAACAGATAATGGCCGAGACAATCGTCACGATAAAGGAAATCATGAGAGTTAAGGGTAAAGCTTGCAGGATGTCAGCACGCTTAAACGTTTGCGCCCAGAATTTTAAGCCCCATTCGGTTGGTAAAAGCGAAGGGTAGCGCCACTGGATGGAAAAAGCCCAGAGTACCACAGAAATCATCGGACCAATAATGAAAAGAAATAGCGCAATAAAAATCACTATGCCAAAAGGATCTTTGGCAAGCCTGCGTAAAAAAGTCATGTTTCTTCTTTCTGTTGTCTGACGGCAGAGCGTACATATAAAAAACCAACGATACTACTAAGTAAAAAAGTAATCACTGCCTGCGTTTCGGCTGCGTCGGGGTTTAGAACGTTGTAAAAGGTTCGTTGCATAAACGGCCCCATCATCTGCGGAGCCGCCGGGCCGAGCAAATAGGGGAGGGTAAAGGCGCCAATAACCCCTAGAAAATTCAGGGCAAAAGCGATGAGTAGCGATCTGCCTATAAGAGGCAAAATAATCCGGAAAAAGATTTGCAGGCGACCTGCACCAACGTCTCTGGCTGCCTCAATCAAGTTATCAGGCACTTGCGCCAGACCTGCTGTCAAAATAAGTACCGTAATGGGTATGCCTTCCCAGACCAGCCCAATAATAGAACCGGCAGGTTTCAGATAGGGGGTGCGGTAGCCTTGCCAGCCTGTTGTCACTTCAATAAAGGTTTCTAAAAGACCATTGGGACCAATAAATCGAATTAGGGCATAGGCAAGAATAATACCAGGAACAAATAAGGGAAAGAGGGCCAGACCCTGCACCCAGTGAGCAATCCAGCTATCAGTGAACCGTAAGTAAAGGGCAATAGGCAGGCAAATGGCAAAAAGTAGCCCGATAATGGCTCCGGTAGACCAGAGAGTAAAGATAAGATTGGTGACGCTGGTGTGATCAGAAAAAAAAGCCTGATAGTTCTCGAGTCCAAAACGCCTTACGCCTTCTACCTCAGGTCGTAAGGTGCGGACAATCGATAGACTTGCGGGGTAAACAATCAGGAGCACCATAAGTAAAAAAGGTGCCGCAATCAGCGCGTAAGCCACCCATGCCTGTTTGCTTAGCTTAGCTTTTGGTCTTTGTAACTGTGAAGCTTCCATAAAATAAAAAAGGCAGGACCTGAGTCCTGCCACTGTAGAACTTAGTCGTTTCGGTTAACGTTTGGAGCAACGTTTTCGTACCAGCTATCATTCATCGCAGAGTTCCAGTCGCCACCAGGAAAGTCAGGAACCTGATTGGTGATGACATCGGCAAATTTTGCCTGTAATTCAGAGGGTAATAAGTCCCAGCTGATGGCAGGAAAACCGCCGATTTCTTCAACAACAGATGTTTGAACTTCGGGCGTCAGAACAAAGTCGGCAAATTTAAGCGCACAGTCAAGATTGGCGGCGTTACTGGGAATGGTTGAGGTTGCGTAACCACCAACGAGGGGTAGATCCTCGAGCTGAACCAGGCCAGTTGATTCAGGTAAAACGCCAAGATTAATTGCCTGGATAGCCTGATCTGACCAGGCTGGAATCATAGAAACGGCACCCTGAGCCAAAAGTTGCAAAGTAGGGGTGTTTCCAGCAGGATAGCTGGCATTGTCATAAAGATAAGGTGCTAAGTCATTGAGGATTTCCCAGGCAGCCGCAAAACGCTCGCTGGCAAGGTCTGCTTCAAAGTTGTCAACGGTAAAGAGCGAGGGGTCACGGCCATTGGCCTCGTGAACGGCACGAACCACAAAATTGCGACCACTGCCGCCGCGGTCAGGACGACCGTAGATAAACTCGCCAGGGTTGGCTTTAATCCAGGCTACCAGTTCATCCCAGGTATGAGGTACTTCATCTTCAGCGACTTTGGTTTTGTCGTAGGCCAGCAGGACCTGCGAGCCGCGGTAAGGCAGGTTATAAGGGGTTTCTTTGGCAGCATCTACCACGCTTGCATAATTGGGTACATTGTCATTGCTAAATTCAACCCAGAAACCTTCGTCCATGGCACCTACAGGCCTGAAGGGGTCAAATTGTTCAAAATAATCAGCTTTAGGATCATCACCTGTTTTAAAGGCGGCATAGGCACGGTCAACAATCGGGTCATTACCGCCAGCGCCACCACCTGTGATGACCTGATTAACTTTGCACTCAGGTACGGCCTGTTGAAACATCGGGATGACTGAGTTTGAGTACCAGTCTGAAATATTAGTATCAGAACCGTTGTAGAGGTCGATAGTCTCTTGTGAAAAAGCCGGAGACAGCAGGAGCAGGAACAACAAACCAACGCAAATACGGAACATAGAACCTCCATGAAGGATAAGTTGACCTTATCCTTGAAAACAAAGCTAACAATTGTTTGTCAGCGCTTTGTCTTTTAAATAGCTTGCTAAACCTGTAACGTCATCAGTATTAACCAAATCAATCCCTGCGGTCAAGAGTTTGTCCCATAGCTTGGTTCTGGCCAAATCGGGCTGGTCATGGGTTGCCCAAAAACGGAGTTTTTGCCCATGCTGGTGGGCAAGCTCGAGCATTTCATTAAGCTTCTTTTCTTCTTCTATAGGCATTTCTCCCTGTCCCTGCCAGCTAAAGTGTTTTCGCCAGTCATCACTGATAATCGGCATGATATGTGGATTGGTGTTTTTGCCCAAATCTTCGGCGCGGCCATCAAGCGCAGCGTAGCGTATGGGCAACCTGGAGAAATTTTCATAGCTAAGCCTGTTACCTGAAAGGATGATGTTGATTTGTCCTTGGTGAAGGCTGCCACCTTCATAACAGGTCAGAATATGACTGTAGGTTTTTAACTTTTTGTGGATTGTCTGGTAGCTCGAGTCAGCTGGGGTTTTAACATCTAGAAATAACCACAGGGGAGTATCGTCGGTATAAAGGCGCATCTGATTTTGCTGCAGGTAAGTTTGCAGTGGTTCCAGATAGCGTTTTTCCAGAGTATGCCAGGGTCTTAACTGCTGAAGATCATGGGCGACAAAGATCTGACCGAGGAAGCAGTAGATATCCGCCTCGATAAAGTTGAAGCCCTGCCCCAATGACTGCCAGAGCATAGGCTTAAGCTCACAATCGCGGTGCGAGTAGGCTCGGTGAAGCGCTTGAATCTTAGTCATGGCTGAAAAAAATGGGGTTTGTTAGGGCGCGAAGCTCACCGCGGTTGTTTCGCACCTCAAGTGTCAACCACTTTGCGGCGAAATTCAGCTCGAGCTTTTCCTGACCTGCGCCCCCACTGTCCCAGCTTTGAAATACCTGACCATCTACTATAAGGTTCAGCTGAAAGTCCTGACAATTGTTCCAGGCGAGGTTTAGCTTTCCCTCTGTTTCCGTAACCGTATCTCCCATCATAAAAGTAGTACCTGAGGCTGTTTCTACCAGTAGCTCGAGTTCCGGACCATTTGTTAGATAAAGATGTCCTTGCCTGACTCCCTGCAAAATGGCTTCCGCTGTAAGGTCATTAGCATAGACACAATTAAAACCAAGGCTATGGTCCTGTTTGGCGGGTCTATGAATGTCTGTACCTGCCGTTGCTACCAGCCTATGACCCTGATTAAGCCAGCTGTAGTAAAGGTGCAGCGCAGCCTCGTTATGACTGCTGCCCTCCCAGCTCGAGTTCCAGACTTCAATGTGCCGGATTGTTCCGGGCATCATCTGCTCATACCCCCAGTGGCAGCCCGAGCACCACGGGTCGCCCTCACTCATAGGATGCGCCATGATGAAAATGCCACCCAGTGCTTCGACCCTGTTGGCCAGGTCCTGAAGGGTGTGTCCTGGGCCACCGGGTGGGTTTACCCGCCACTCTGTCCACTGGTTTAGCCCCAGCGCTACGGCATGACCGTAAAAGGTGGTGAGCTCGAGGGCACCAAGGGTAAGCAAATCATCTGCGCGGTAACTATGAAATTCTGCTAGACCTGAAACGGTATTGTGGTCCGATAGTGTCGTAAAGTCAAGCGTTTGTGACCTGGCAAAATGCACCAGATCAGAGACTTCCCACCGGGCATCTGAATGATAAGTGTGAGCATGAAAATCACCCCTGTACCAGCCTGGACCACGACTTGCAGTTTTTCCTTCAGAAAATTCTGGCAATCTAAACTCGCTGAGATTTGCACGGCTGCAAATGCTTAGGTCATAGGTAACAACCTGACCCGGCAGGATGCGGTGGGCGTCAATGACCAGGCACCAGCGCCCGGGCTCGAGCACTCCCGGAACATAGCCAGGACTTGCATACACTTCGCTGAGCCGAATATTCATATCGCGGTTATTGTGCCGAGCACCTCTGGCGCCAGCCGGGCTAAAGAGGCTCAGACTTATTTCATTGATGGGAAGTGCAGCTGCTATCTCTACGGGCGAATAGCTAAACTGAAGCTCGAGTTCTTTAGCCCCTGCTTCCAGTTCAAAGAAAATTGGGATATGCCGTTTTTTGTCCAGATGACTGAGACTTCCACTGGTTTTTAGCTCCATAACCCAGTATTTACCATGCCAGCGTCAGGAATGCGTGAACTTATCAGGCAAGCCCCGCCTTGGCTGTGTCGATAAATTGCTGAGCTGTCCGTCCAGAATAGCCATTGCCCCACTCAGCAAAGCGAATCGCCCTTTCACGTAAGCCCTTATCTTCTAAACCTTCTTGCTGTGCCAGCCCCATCACAATATCGAGATAGCGCGACTGACTTGGGCTGGGAAAAGTAATGGTAAGGCCAAAGCGGTCAGACAGTGCCAGCTTTTCATGCTGGCTGTCCCAGCCGTGCACATCATCATTGAGCGGGTCAGGTCGATCAGAGAATTGCTCTTTCACCAGATGTCTGCGGTTTGAAGTGGCATAAATAAGAATGTTGCTGGCCTTTTCACTGACGGAACCCTCGAGCATCGACTTGAGCGGATGATAACTGGTATCTCCCTGTTCAAAACTCAAATCATCGACAAAAAGCAGATATTTGTGGGGTCTGTATCGGAGTTCCTCTGATAATTCAGTTAAATGTTCCAATTCGGTGGGGCTTAATTCAATAAGCCTTAGGCCTTGATCGGCAAAGTGACTGAGTAAGCTGCGGACGGCGGTTGATTTGCCGCTGCCTCTTGGGCCATAAAGCAGGCAGTGAAGGGCATTAAATCCCTGCAAAAAAGCTCGAGTATTATCTTCCAGGCTTTTTAATTGCTTGTCCAGACTCACCAGTCTGTCTGGACTAATGTTTACCGGATGAGCAATCCCTGAAATCGCACCGTGACTGTATTTAAAGGCGTGGAATCTGGCGAGTATTCCGGTGCCTTGTTTTTGATAGTGGGTTTTTAAGAGAGTCCAAACATGCTCAGCTGTTTCATTTAGCAGGCTATGGCTTAGATTTCTCAATGGCTTAGTCTGCTGTACCAGTAAATGCTCGAGTGGAGGAAGATGGGAACCACTTAACTCAGCAACGGCCTTCGTCCAGTCGCTTTGACAGAGACGTTGACAGGTTTTAATGTCATCTAGAACGGCTTGCTCGAGGCCAGGGGCAAGATCTTTTTGTCTATCTAAAACGGTTTCACTATAAAGCAGTGCGTCACAAAAGGCATCAGTTAAACTGGCATAATTTTGTGTTGCCAGATTGCGTAGAAGTGCCTTGTAACTTGTGAGGGCTGTTTCTGCCTGTTTGTGCTTAAGTGCGGTCTCAAGACTGTTAAGATGACTGAACCACTCAAACTCTTCCAGAGGGTAAATAAATAGGCTATACACAGGCAAATTGTATCAACAGGCAAAAGGTATCAGCCCTGCGGCACGACCAAGCTCTTATACGGGCAAAGGGTAGGATGAACTTATGACAGATAGCAGTGACCTGACAGAGGACAATGAAAAGTTCCGTTTTAGCTGGGATGACTTTCCTGCACTTACGCAAACTCCAGGTACGGGTGGTGTAATAAGGCAAGAACTGGCAGATTTTGTCGTTAAAGAGCTGGCGCTTTACGAACCTCAGGGCTCGGGTTCTCATGCCTATGCGCTGGTAGAGAAGCAGGGTTTAACCACTCGAGACCTTGTACTCATTCTTATGCGTGAAGGTTTAAAGGAAAATGAAATTGGCGTGGCGGGCCTCAAAGATAAATATGCCATTACGACGCAGTGGCTGAGTGTGCCAAATCGCCACGCTGAGCTTTTGGATAAACTGGATGACCATGAAGGAGTGAGGGTACTCGAGCGCTCCCGGCATAAAAACAAGCTTGGTATTGGGCACCTGGCAGGCAATCACTTTGAGATAAGGGTTCGGCAGACGTCTGCAGTTGCCAGTCAACTTGCCAGTGACAGCCTGGAACAACTCGTGCACCACGGCGTACCAAACTATTTTGGTCCCCAGCGCTTTGGTCGTTTTGCCAATAATGCCGTTGATGGCTTAAAGCTTATTCGGGGTGAACATGTGCCAGGAGGGCGGCGACTCAAGGCTTTTTTCATCTCTTCAGTTCAGTCCCTTTTGTTTAACCATATGCTGGCAGCGCGTATTAAAGAGGGCTTGTTTCAGAAGGTGGTTCTAGGCGACTGGGCCAAAAAGCACGACACGGGTGGCGTGTTCAAGGTTGAAGATGAAACTGAATCAGCCAGAGCGGAGCGCTTTGACATAAGTGCTACCCTGCCGCTTTATGGCAAAAAAGTCAAAGTTTCAGATGCAATAGCCGGGGAACGAGAACAGGCGAGTCTTGACTACTACGGCCTGCGCTGGATAGATTTTTCCAGCCGCCGAGGGGATCGGCGCTATTCAAGGATCAAAATACAAAATGCTTCCATTCGACCAGAGGAGGACGGTTACACCGTTATTTTTGATTTGCCGCGTGGGTCTTTTGCTACCAATGTCTTACGAGAACTGACCAAAACCCCGGTAGATGAGCTATCTGAAGCCGAAGTAGATACCTGAGATATAGACCCTCAAGCGCCAGCCTGTCTTTGAGACTTTTGTCTGGGCAGAAACTCGCCAAAGCGTCGTAAGAAGAGTTCAACCAGGAAAAGTAAAAAGGCTAGCAGGGCAAGGTAAGGCCATAGCTGGGTTTGATTGGCAGGGGCGATAGGGCGGTAGGTCTGGCTCGAGTCAACAACCTGTCCCCCTGTTCTCTGGGCAATTTGCTGCAGCGTTTCCTCGCCACCCGTAGTGTCAAATTCAGCATTTTGACTGTAAACCTGTTTTCGGGCAACAACTTCTTCGCCATCGACGACAATTAAGGTATTGCTATCTGCTGAAACAGGAATATAGGCTTCATAACGGCCGGGTGCGACCTGCTCAAAGGCGGCATTGGCTCCACCGTAGCGAAGCTCGAGCGTTTCATTGTTCAGGTACTGACCATCTTTTACAGCATCTACGATGACATGCCAGGACTGACCTTCGCGGTTCACCTGTGCTGCATAGGCAACGGGCCTAGCCTGTAGCCACCTGACGACCGTGCCCATAAGGCTTGGAGTTGCTGCCCAGTTTCCCAAATCCCCAGCCCAGCCGTTCAGATCGGTAGTGAGTGCGGCGGTGCGCCCCAGGCCCTGACGGTGCACAGCTAGAATAGGCTCGCCTTGCAGGCCATCAAGGAGGGTTTCTGCATTTTCTTTAAGACTGGTTGCAATATAGGCATTCAGACTTGGAGCAGCTCCAATGTTATTGGGTATAAGCGGATGGGTTCGGAGGTTGGGGGCAAAGGCTTCTTCACGTAGAAGCGAGCGGGTCGCAGTGAGGGCTTCATTGGTGAAAATTTGCGGTAAGGTACTTACATTTAAGGCTTCGTAATAGCGCCCACCACCCGCAGAGGCAATCGCAGAGAGCCGCTCAAAATCAGCACCATCGCCAATGGCAATCGTCGATGAAGTAATGCCCAAGTCCAGGGCAGCCTGAGCGACCGCCTCAAAATCTACAACTTGTCCGGTGGCACCAAAGACATTTCCGCCGTCATAGAGTTTGCCGTCACTCAAAATGATGATGTGCTTAATAGACGCTTCAGTTTGCTCTAAGGCTGTGATGGCCTGTTCATAAGCCGGCTGTAAAACCGTACCCCCTTCGGTTTCAATTGCCAGAATGGAACTTAGCATTTCCCGTTTGCCCTGATCGGTAGCGCGTCTTAGCTGAAATGCCCATTCAGTAGAACCTGCATCGCTAAAAACAATCATGCCAAGAAGGTCGTCTTTGTAAGCAAGATCAACAACGCTTATTGCGCCTTCTTTTGCCAGATCAATTTTGCTGGGGTTACCAGTGCTCATAGACTGGGAGCGGTCAAGGACAATAACCAGACCTACCAGGGGCAAGTCAACTTCGGTTCTTAAATCGGTATTTACCGGCAGGACCGACTCTACCGGTGTGCGGTACCAGGCCCCAAAGCCAAAGCTATCCGGGCCACCCGTCATCATGAGACCACCGCCATTTAAGACATAGGACTCGAGTAGCTCGAGCTGACCCGTGGTAAATTTGGCGGCACTATCCCGCAGGATGACTGCACTGTACTCGAGCGGGGCAACGACTGCTTCTGGCCCCGTTTCAACCACATCAAAACCTTGAGTGCGTAAGAGATTGGCCATGGCTGGATCATCAATAACCAGAACAGGCGTGCGGTTATTAACCGAAACAAAAGCCGTTTGCGAGTCATCTTGAACGGGTTGACTTACGCTGGTACTGATACGCGCTGAGACATCCAGAGTTGCAACATCAGCTGCTTGAAAGCGAAAAGGTATGGCCGTTCTGCCTGCTGGAACTTCTTGAATAATTGGGCTAAGATCAGCGCCATTCACGCTGGGTGACAGGGTGATTTCAGTAGGCATATCGGACTCGATAACGGCAGTCGCTTCTACCGTCTCGCCTGGACTCACGCTATCTGGTACAACAAGGTTTAGCAGGCGAGTATTGTTCAGGCTGGCTACATAGAGGGTATCAACGGGTATATTGGGCAGCGCTTTTAAGGCCTCGCCAAGCGACTCTCCACCATCACTTATAAGCAGAGCACGCTGATTGTCGCTGGCCTGTAGCACCTGTAAAGCTTTGGCCAGATCAGTTTGACCCGTGTCAAGAAAGCCAGGGACATCTTCTTTTAGCTCAGTTTGCGTGACATCACTGGCAAAGACATAGACATCTGGAGTGCGCTCGAGGTCAAGGTCAAGTTCTCTACTTAGCTCGAGGGCATTGCCAGAAAGACTATCTGATACATCTATGAGGAGTGCAGCTGTTTTACTGGGCTGAGTGAAGCTGGGTTGACTGAGGGCAATGAGCATAATGCCCAGACCAGCATAGCGCAATGACCAGTACGCCTTACGACGTAAAAACGGTAAAAGCAGGAGGCCGAGTAAAATCCAGGGCCACTCGAGTGAAAAACTTCCAAGCATTAGATGTATGGTAACTGGTTCTAGGCTGAGAAAATGTAGCAACTAGAAAAGACTTATGTTAATAAACGCTGGTTATCCCGTGTCTTAGCTGCTAGGTTTGCGTTTTAGCCTCAAACAGGCGTTTAAATCCGGGTGTTAATTTTCTCACAAAAGCGCTTTTGTTACAGGGCAGATAAAAGCTAAAAGCCTTATTTTTTACAGTCCGAATTTTAGCTGAATGATACCCTACCGCTGTAAGTTTCTTAAGGAGAAGTTCGAATGGCTAAAGTTCGCAATCTAATTTTAGTAGGTATTATTGCACTGTTTTTAGGTGCATGTAGCTTAATTCCTCCCATTAATGTTGGTGATGATCCCTTTGGTGTTACTGGCAAGGAAGTTACGGCAACTGTGGGCTCGAGTTCTGCCTTAACTGTCCTAACAAAAACTGCTAATGGATCAGTTAGTGGTTCTTTTGATAATGTTGATCCAGGTGGGGCACCTACACCAGCAAGTATATTGGCAAAGATTAATATTCAAAATGCCGTTACGGTTTCGGCAGCTGATGGCGTTTACCCAAATACTTTGACTCTTGAAATCACTGTTAATGGATCAGTTTCGGATACCAGTGGAACCGCCTCGGCTTCTGGAAAAATCAGCAATGTGGGTTTAACTAAAGATCCTAACTGCGCTGATGCTTCTGCATCTTGCGTCTATACCGTAACTGCAGATCCAACTGCTGCTGAAGTAAATTTCACTGGAAATGCTATGACTATTGTTTTTGCTGGTAGTCAGCCAAATACTTTCAAGGTTGAGATTGCTATGTCAGTAACTGGGTCTCCAGCAGATTTAGCCGATGGTTCTACGATTACCGTTAAATTAGAAGGGGCAGGGGCTACAGCCAAACTCTAAATATAGCTTTCAAAAAAAGTGGGTGATTTACTATCACCCACTTTTTCTTTTTGTAGGCAAATTAACCTCAAGAACACCCATTTCCCTAATTTTGCATAAGTATAGAAATTAATCTAACTTTTCCGGTGACTTATTCCTTTGCTCATAAAAAAAGACTAGACTGGAAGGTATAGACCGTGGTGGGGAAACCTATCATTAGCCAGCATGAGGTTTAACGTTCGTCGGAATAGGGAATTTAGTATCAAGATGCGAAAAATCGTTGCAAGTATTTTCCTTTTGCTCTCTTCACTGAGTTTGGCGGAGTCGTACTATTATCGTGGGATTATGGGCGACGGCTTGCCCATTCAAATGCAACTCGAGTTAAATGACACTGAGATTTACGGAAGCTATTATTATGACGCCTACGGTATCCCCATTGAACTTAGGGGTAGCCTTGAAGGCGCGAGAGTGAACCTGGCAGAATTTTCGCAGGAAGAGGGTGAAACTGTTCAGACGGGAAGTTTTTCTGGCAGCTTTACCGATTCTGACTTTGGTCAGCACTTTACAGGGGAGTGGGTAAATTCTTATGGGAATCTGTTCAACTTTTCTCTGGAAAAGGTCGCTGACTATGTCTCTGTAGAAGTCAAACAGGCTCAGATAGAGGCTTCTAATACCTACCCTTATTTTACTATCTCCAGACTCGAGCCCATAAATCAGTTATTGCAAGAAACCTTTCTTCAGCGGCAGTTTGATTTTGTACGTGAAGGGCAGGATATGCTGAAGGCAGGCGAACTGCATAACGGCTGGCTTTTGGACAGTTCAACAAGCATTCACTACCTCTCAGGCGATGGCCTTGTGAGTATGCTCGAGACGATTTACGCCTATACAGGTGGGGCACATGGCAACACTGGTTTTGTAAGTCACAACTTACTTTTAGACAGCTCAGGCATTCGCATTTTGGAATTAAGAGATATGTTTGCGGCTAGGTCTGACTTTATGACCGTGCTTAGCCCGCTTATTATTGAAGATCTGAGAGGTCAGATGGCCAGCTGGGTCATTGAAGGCTCAGTTACAGAAGTGACGGAGGCAGATTTACAGACCTTTGTGATCAGTCCTCTGGGGCTCGAGTTCTATTTTGAACCTTACCGCATGGGCGCCTATGTTGAAGGCAGTTATCAGGTGCTTTTGACCTATGACAGGTTGCTCGAGTTTATAGATGAATCGAGTCCCTTATTTCGTTTTCTTCCTCATAGCCAGCCTTAGCTTCGCAATATAAAAGAAATTCTAGAAAATGAATAAAGCCGCATTTGAAAGTATTCTAGTCTCAATCAACTTGACCAACTGACAAAAAATCTGAACTTCTTAAACTCACTTTATGTCAGAAATTGTCTGACGTGCTGTAGGACTCAGTGGGACGCTACTTGCTGTACTTCGGTCTAAGCTTTTAGCTATAGGAGGATACTATGTTACTGGACTTTGCAAGGACCAATGTCGTTACTATTTCGCCAGAAGCTTCGGTAAAAGAAGCCGCAAATCTTATGACCAATCACAATGTTGGTTCACTGGTGGTAAGCAGTTATAAAAAGCCTATTGGCATTGTTACCGATAGAGATATCGTGACCAGAGCTGTTCACCTGGGTAAGGATTTGCACCATACCAAAGTTGTAGACATAATGACCGGAAACCCTCATATTTTAGAAGAAGAGTTAAGCCTCTTTGAAGCCCTCGAGCTTATGAAAGATAAAGGCGTAAGACGGTTTCCCATTGTGAATGAAGACGGTGAATTATCAGGCTTCTTTAGCATTGATGATGTGCTTTATCTCCTGGCTATTGAAATGTCAGCGGTTAGACGAATCATTGAGGCGGAAACCCCTGAAGCTGCCCTTAGCTAAAAAGAAATTGACCTGATGTTTTAAGAATGGGTTAGGTAGTTATGGCGTTGCAAATAGCTCCGAAATGGACGGGTAAAACCTATCTCTGGTGGCTGGGAGCAAACGGCCTGGCAGAGCTTTTAGGTCTTGGAGCAACGGGACTTTTAGGTTATCTCCTTATAAGCAGATTAGGAGACTCGAGAGTGCTGCTTTTTGCAAGTAGTATGGTTCTTGCAGGCATCATCTTTGAAGGGGTGGCAGTTGGTCTTTTTCAGTGGTTAGTTTTGCGTCTTGCCCTGCCAAAGCTAAAAGCGAGCCGCTGGATTATTGCCACAGCCCTTGGTGCAGGCGTTGCCTGGTTACTGGGCATGATTCCTAGTACCCTTCTCAGCTTTGAAGCAGACAGGGCTGGTACCAGTTCGGAGCCCTCCTTAACTATGATGATGTTTATGGCGCTCCTGATGGGCGCAATCTTAGGGCCTATCCTGGGCTTTTTTCAGTACCGGGTTTTGCGAGACTTTAGCCCTAAGGCTGGGTTCTGGATTGGCGCAAATTCCCTGGCATGGGCTGCGGGTATGGCAATTATTTTTGCTGGCATTGACATTGCCTTTAAGTTGCCTTATGCCCCCGTTTATTTGGCGCTGAGCCTTATCCTATGCGGCTTTTGTGTAGCGGCTATTCATGGTCTCTTTCTCTTTTTCATAGTTGGACGTTGTCGGACAAACTCTGACAGTGTTGTCAGACCTTAGCTGATTTGTAAAAAATGTGAGTTTATTACACTCGAGCCATTGGAGGATTACTGATGAAATTAAATGAAGGCAAGCTTGACAGAATTATTCGATTTGTTTTAGGTCTCTTACTTATTGTCCTCTGGCCCTTTGGCTTTACTCAAGGCACCTTTGCAGTCGTTCTGGCAGTTGTTGGGGCTGTCCTGGTTGCAACTTCCCTGGCCGGTTTTTGCCCTCTCTATGCCGTTTTAGGCATAAAAACCTGCCCACTAACCAAATCCTAGTTTTTTCTTATGTTTCCCATTTCCCTTGCGCCGGTACTCCTCCCGGCGCACATTAATTATTCAAAGCGCGAAATTGCGCTAAAGAAAGGTTTGCCACATGCGAGTTAAAGAGTGGATGACGGCAAATCCGGTATGTGTTGCGCCAGACAGTTCAGTCGCGGAAGTGTCTCAAATCCTGAAGACAAAGGGGTTTCGGCGCATCCTGGTAACGGACGGCAAGAAACTTCTTGGACTTATTACAGACCGCGATATCAGAAGTGCCAATGCCTCAAAAGCCAGTAGCCTCTCGGTTTACGAGCTCAATTATTTGCTGGATAAACTTAAAGCCAGCGACATAATGACCAAAAAGCTTTACACCATTTCAGCCCATGATTCTATGGCTCAGTGTGCCAATAGCATGTTACTGCATAATATTTCTGGCTTACCGGTTCTGGAAAATGGAAATCTGGTGGGTATAGTCACCACATCCGACATTCTTAAAGCTTTTATCAAGCAGCAGGACCAGTTTGCTGAGGCACAGCAGCTTGCCAAAGTTTAGCCCTTAGGAGCACTTATGATACTCGTTACCTACGCCAGTCGTTATGGGGGAACCAAGCAAATCGCTAACTACCTCGCCAAAGTCTTAGAACTCGAGGGTTTAAAGACCCAATTAAAGCAGGTAGATGATGTGGTTTCGATTGCTCCCTATGAGCACCTGGTTGTAGGTAGTGGTCTCTATCTGGGGCAATGGCTCGAGGATGCCGCTGAATTTTTAGATAGTTTCAGTATGAATCTGGGCGAGAAAAACGTCTGGCTGTTTTCATCAGGACCGTCGGAGGAACTGGGCTTACTAAAAAACTCGATTATCCCACCGCATATTGAGCTCTTGCTCAAGCGCTTTCCTGTAAAGGACGTAGCTTTCTTCAATACCCAAATCAGTACCAAGCAGCTTAGTTTTGATGATTACCTGCTGCTTCAGGGTATGCAAAGTCTTTCTGCTGATGCGAGTAGCTGGCAAAGAATCAAAAACTGGGGTTTAAGTATTGCTACGAATCTAAAACCAGCCCTGGTAACAGGAGACATAGTTCCACCCTCACTCTTAGGCGTTAACCCCAGAAATTAGTGCGAGTTCTTTATTCCTAAAGGTGCTGGGCTAAATAGTGAAATAAGTGCCATGCCTAAGTAGAGCAAGGGAATGGCCATAAAAAGCGCAAGCATAGAAAGATCAAAACGTTTGAACTTGCTGTAAGAAGCCTGCTCCATGGTTCTCTGACTATAGAGAACTTTCATCAAGGAGCAGGGTAAATTTTTTATAGTTTTGGCCTTTCCAACAAGTATTGGGGCCTTGAACCTGATAGTATCGGAACTTGAACCTGATAGTATCGGAACTTGAACCTGATAGTATCGGAACTTGAACCACTGTGAGTCTAAACCATTGTGAGTCTAAACCCTTGAATTCAGTAAGCGGTGCAAGCTTTGAAGGAAGGACAATTTCATTAAGCCTTGGTTGAGAGGTTTAATCTCTGAGCGCAGTTTCGTTATACAAATTGAAACTATCTTCTCGCAAAAAACCTATAAGGGTCATATTAAAACGCTTCGCGAGGTCTATAGCCAGGCTCGAGGGCGCAGAAACCGAGCAAAACACACTAATGCCTGCGCTGAGAGCTTTTTGAACCAGTTCATAGCTGGCTCTGCCACTGACCAGTAAGATGTTTTCTGTCAGTGGCAGTCGCTCCTCCAGTAAGGCCCAGCCTATGACTTTATCAAGAGCATTATGCCTGCCGACATCTTCGCGAATTGTCAGAAGTTCTCCTGAGTTTGAAAATAGGGCTGCCGCGTGGAGTCCACCGGTTTGCTCAAAAAGTGTTTGACCAGTTCTGAGTTTTTCGGGTAATGAAAGTAGCAGGCCTGGTTCAATTTCGGGCGCACTGGCAAGAGCCAGCAGGCCACGTTGTTCCAGGGCATCAAGACTTGCTTTGCCACATATGCCGCAGGCGCTTGTGGTAAAAAAGTGACGCTCGAGTTGCGGGAAGTCAGGTAGCTCTACCGTATTTAGATTGACATTGACAATGTTGTAGCGCTGCTCTTTTGAAATGCCTTTGTCAACACAGTACGTTAGGCTGCTGAAATCGTGCCTGGAATGAACGATGCCTTCAGAAAAAAGAAAGCCGGCAGTTAGTTCAAAATCATGACCGGGGGTTCGCATCGTGATGGCAAGCGACTTGCTTTCTCTAGAGGTCTTAAGGCGAATTTCCAAGGGCTCTTCGGTAATGATGCTGTCACGGCGAGAAGGGGCGCGGCCCTGCGCCGTGACCCTGATAACTTGAAAGGCTTTTTTAGACTTTCTTAGGCTCATAGTAATTCTTTGGGTTTTGGGCTAGTAAATCTATAGTGGAAAATAATAATAGTTTTGTTACGTTTAATGTTTAGTACCGACCTTTAGACAGACACAGGAGATTTTTGTGATTTTAGGACTTGAGCCTTATGCAGTTTAGCTTTAACCTCTTTGAAAGCTGGGATCGTTGCCAGCGGGCTCCTGGCCTGAGGGTCGAGCAGAACATTGCCTTCTGGCCAGAATACCTGCAAACTCTGTGAGGCTAAGTCACTAAAAACAAGTTTGCCCTCGAGCTTTCCAAAGTCACTACTAACTACGACGCTCTCGCCTTCTGCATACCCCAGGCGTTCGGCATCTGTTCTGGCAATCATAATGGCGTCACGGCTGAGCTTATTTAATGAATCTTTGTCTTCATGTACCATGCCGTTAAACTGTTTGCCGCGGCGAGTTACGACCATAAACTCATCCCTTTTCAGGTCAAACTGCGGCAACTTTGTGGTTTTAAAATGGGCTTTTCCCGTCTCGGTTGGGAACTGATAATCCTTGCATAGCATATCGCCACCATACTGAAAACTATCGCCTTTTTGCTTAAGCTCCGCTATGGGTGCGTAAAAGGGGATGACTTTGGCAATGTCCTCGCGTATTTCAGCGGTACTGAGAAAGCGAACTTTCCCTTTCAGTTCAGGTTTTACCTTTTCTGCGATTTCACCCAGTACCTCCCATTCGGACCTGGCCTCGCCGATTCTGGGTCCAGGGATTTCTGGGCTGTAGATAACGCGCCGCTCAGTGCTGGTTTCAGTGCAGCCACCGGGCATTTCATAACGCGTAATAGCGGGAAGCAAGATAACAGTATCTGCGGGGTCTGTCAGCATTTGACTGCTCAGGCAAATATCCATATGGACGCGCAGCGGAATTTTTCTGAGGGCGTCGTCCACACCGTGTGGGTCTGGCATGACTTCTCTAAAATTGCCACCTACGGCAAAGAGCAGATCAATCTTGTTGTCACGGGCTGCATCGAGCATTTCTGGTGTGGTGTAGGCAGTACCGCTTGGAACTTCAAAACCATAATGTTCAGATAGATCTGCTGCGCTAGCTTCACTTACCGGAATACCCCCCGGAAAGACTTTGGCATAAGCGCCCATTTCTGCGCCGCCCTGCACGCCAGAGTGCCCCCGTATTGGCATAAGGCCGCAACCCTCGCGGCCCACAAAGCCTTTACTCAGGGCCAGATTGACGATGGCGTGCACATTATCTTCGCCGCAACTATGCTGGGTAATTCCCATTCCCCAAACGAAGATAGCCTTTTCTGCTGCTTTAATCATTTTGGCATAATCAAAGATAGTTGATCGGGAGCAGCCACTCTCACTCTCGAGCATTTCCCAGGTGAGTGACTCGAGGTAAGCCTGTAGATCAGCAAAACCCTCGGTGTGCTCAGCAATAAAATCGTCATCAAGCCAGCCTTCTTCGATCATGGCTTTAAGAGTCGCATGTAAAAACGCCATGTCACCGCCAACTTTAACTTGGAAAAAGGCGTCACTGATCTTGGTCCCAAAAAGGGCGCTCTCGGCGTCGCTTGGTACCCAGTAAGCATCCATACCGGGTTCAAAATAGGGATTGATAAAAGCAACCTTAGTGCCAGCTTTTTTCGCGTGGTACAGATATTTAAGCACCAAGGGCTGATTTTTGGCAGGGTTTGAACCAATAAAGCTAATCAGATCGGTTCCGATCATGTCCGTGTAGGAGCAGGTCGTAGCGGCAACGCCCAAAGAAGCTTTTAGGCCAAAGGTACTTGGTGAGTGGCAGATGCGCGCGGCATTGTCAATATTGTTGGTGCCCATCGCCCGAACGGCTTTTTGAGCAGCGTAATAGGTTTCATTAGGAATGCCCCGACTGGTCAGATAGTAGTAGGTTTTTTGGGGCTGGCTTTCCTGAATCTTGCTGCTAATAAGTGCTATTGCCTCATCCCAGCCAAGGCGACGAAAGCCCTGGTCGCCCTTTTTTCTAATCATCGGGTAGGGGAGTCGCCCTAAATCGCGCAGGTCTCGAGACCTCAGAGTTTTAAGTGCAGCTACATTTTTTAACAGTGATATATCAAGCGGACCCATGGTGTTGAGCCGCAGAAGTCTCAGGCGGATATTGCATAGATGGATGCCTTCCACAGTCCAATCATTCATGCCACTGGTTCCCAGTGCGCAGCCGTCACAAACGCCATCCTGCAAGATGCGGTTGGCATAGGCAAGGTTGTCACGATTTTCCCAGGCAGCGCGGAAGACTTCAAAGAAATTTTCGGGGTGCTTAAAAGGTATCTTACTTGCCCAGTGACGGGCATCCCAGCCTTTCTTGGGTTCTTTTACAAAGTTTTTCGGGTGGCTAGAAAACAGGCCCACGGTCTTGCCTCCTGATTAAGTCGAATATGCTCGAGCCATTCATTAAAAAGTTTGCAGCTTTGTAGAGATGGCAGTTGGTCAAATGATTCTGTCATGTGCTTTAATCACAGTCAATTATAGGTTATGGGTTGTAGAAAAATCTTAGGATGATTACTTTAGGGGGCTGTGCGTAACTTAATCAGGTATCAAATATGAGGGAATAATGTCTAGCAGAGCAGAACCTATCGTGGAGCCAGGGATGACCTAAAATTTGGTATAGACTTGAGAGGTGAAACTTCATATTAGAAGGATTGAAGCAGAGGAAATCTCACTTTTTTCCGAACTCTTGTTGGGAGTGGCAAGCTGGCTCGAGGCCAAAGGTCAACCTTTATGGGCGCAAGATATGCTTAGTCCAGAAGCACTCCTACGCAGAAATAGACTTAATGAGTTTTATCTGGCATTTCTAGGGGAACAGCCTGCTGCTTGTATGGTCTTACAAGAGCAGGACGAAGACTTTTGGCCAAATGATACGGGCACTGATGCACTCTATTTGCACAAGTTGGCAGTTCACCGAATGTTTGCAGGACAAGGCTTAAGTCAATCGTTGATTGAGTATGCCAAAGAGGAAGCAAAGGCCAGAGGCAAGCGTTTTCTTAAATTGGATACCGCAGCCAAAAATGAAAAACTAAATAGGCTTTACCAATCCTATGGCTTTAGCTACAGTGGCATAGTTATGTACGGTGTGTTTGAGGCAAGTTTGTATCAACTCGATTTAACGTTCCTTAGCCCTTTAAGCTAGCTACTGCATGTTGATTTTTCATGAAGAACCGCTTTTTTTCGTTATTCATAGGGTTAAACAAATACTTAGCAAAGAAGCTAAGGTGCAGTTTGCCGTTCCTGACCCTGATAAAGGTGCAGGGCTTTATGCTGGCGAGCTTTTAGCGGCAGGGGAGAGGCACCGACCCTGGCGCGTCTGGTTTGATCTGGCAGAGAAGCTCGAGTGTCGCTTTCTGACACCAGAAAGATTTAGCGAGTCGCATGTCCTTATTTCACTTGAAAAGTTGCCTGCTCTGCAATTGCAAACCTTAAGCAGTGTGACAGAAAAATATGGCGCAGCATCAGAATTTGCCCGTATTCAAAAGCTCGAGGAAAGTTCGCTGCTGCTTGATTACTTAGAAGCGCTTGGCCGTATACCGCTAGAAACAGGTAATAGAGTTTTAAGCTTGGGAGTAAACCGTGCCGAAGAGTGGAAACTATTTGATTATTTAGGTGTAAAGGGGCTCGAGTATGTGGGTATTGACCACTCGAGTTCTGCCCTTGAAGAAGCAAGAAAAACCTTTCCTGGACCAAACTATCACTTTATAGAAGCTGATATAAACCAGCTTGATCATCTCAAACTTGGGAAATTTCACCTGCTTATGGCCCTTGGGACCCTGCAAAGCCCAGGCATTGATGACCGAGCTGTTCTTCGGTACTGTGTGCAGCAGCTTATAGAGACATCTGGCTCTCTACTTTTTGCCTTTCCAAATGCCAAATATCAGGATGCTGAACTGCTCTACGGTGCCAGAATGAAAAACTTTGCTCAGGCGGAGTTGTCACTGCTAGTGAAAGATTTGGCCTTTTACCGAAAATATTTGCACCAGCATGATTTTAAAGTATTCATAACGGGTAAGTACTACTCTCTGATAACGGCTGTACGCAATAAAACCTAAGAAATAGCATTTGGTTTACACGTTTTAATGACTAATGAACTTGGTGGTGGTATCATCCTGACAGATAGACCGACTACTTTTGTAGTTGAAATCCGCTTCACAACAAAAGTTTTTCATCAATTTGCCAACCATATCTGTTTACCCTATACCACTGCCAGGAACTTAAAAGACCTGACACGGATATGACATCGGTACGCCTTTTTCGTCAAATGCTTAGTACACTTATGAGGTAGTTCGGCCTTGCCTATACTGCACCACACCACACTTTCGGAGATGCATTATGCGATTCGTTTTTCTTATCCTCCTGGCGATTTTAGCAGTGGCGGCTTTTGCCACAGCAATCCTTTTAAACAATGTGATTCTATTTGCAACCAGCATTTCACTTGCTCTGGCTGCCTATCTGGCTGACCGCAGATACCGCGAATATTTTGAATTAGCAGAATTGAAAAAGCGCTAAGCGGCGTCTTGCTGTTTGGCGCTTTGCTCGAGCCACTCGAGTTCTATAGGGCCGTAGACTTCCGCTTGCTCGGCATGCACCCTGCGTTCTTTATAGAGTTCCATAAGACCGGCAAAACTTATACTGGCAACTTCCCAGGTCTGGTGGGCAATCAGGTCTTTAAACCAGCCTTTGCGCCACTGTTTGAGGGTGCTGAGCAGTTGTTTCATAGCACCAGCCATCGTAAGGCGCTCAATTGCCATTTCAAAATAACTGCTGACCCGATATTTGGAGGCAAGTTCAGCCAGACGACCCAGGCCAACCTTGAGCGCCCGCTCAGGTCGTGGGTAGTCAGGGCGAGGGGTTTTAGCAGTCAAGATCAGGCGGCGCTCTTCACGTTTGTGCTTTAAAAAATGAATGGCATCTTCAAGTTCTTCTAGCAGCGTGACAGCTTCCAGCGTTTCTTCTAAAACGGCTTCTTCTTCGTCATCTTTTGGTGGGCGGGGCAGTAAAAAGCGCGTTTTTAGTTCAATTACTCTTGCCAGTAGAGGTAGTGCTTCTGATGCCAGATTTAGGTCAGCATCTACCCACTGATTAAAATAGCTCAGATAATGCTTTACCAGTTCTAAGACATCGACTTCTTGAGGTTTTAGCTTGTCGGTCCTGAGTGCATGAGCGAGTTCTCCTAGGCTTCCCTGAAATAGGGGTAATTTGACATTAAATGCCAGATTATCCTTAAAAGCTTCGCCCTCAGCCACGTGCCAGAGTCTAACATGATTGTTGTTTTTTGTTAGTTTGGGTGGGACTTGCTTGAAGTGTAGAAGGAGAGCCTAGTGCAAAAGGGCAGTAGGCAAATTAACTGTGTTCTCCTACCTGGTAATGGGCTAGCCTTCAAAAGCTCAACCCTTTGCAAAATTCTTCTTTTGTCTGAACTGTTTCTGGTAAGCAGATTTTTGATACAGGGTTTTTGTGAGAGAGATTAGTTAGCTGGTCACAAAATGGTCACATCTCCTGTCTAAACTTGGCTCGAGTTAAGACGGAGGCACACCCAGGTGCTCCGAAACTTGAACAAGCGAGAAAGGAAAGGCCATGAAATTAAAATCCATCTTACTAAGTCTAGGCTTAGCCCTTATGCTCTTCGCCGGAGGCTACCTCTGGCATGAAAAGGCAAGCCCAAGCTTTTCTCTTGCACAGGCACAAGAAAGCATGGTCAAACCGCTGAATGAAACAACAGCCTATTTGCAAGACGAAGAAAATACCATCTCAGTCAATGATCTCTATGGTCCGAGTGTGGTAGCTGTCAATGTCGAAATTCAGGGACAGGCCGTTAGTGCCTATGATCAGATTCCACCGGAATTCAGACAGTTCTTTAATTTGCCCCAGGACATGGTACCGCAAAATCAAACCCAGCACGGTGCGGGAAGTGGTTTTGTTATAGATAATCAGGGACGCATCATTACCAATTTTCACGTTGTAAAAGATGCGCTGGACGCCAATACCATAAATCTATCTGAGGGTTCAAAACTTACCGTCAGCTTTACCGATACGCCAGATACGCAGGTGCCTGTAAAAGTTGTTGGGGTTAACCCCTCTTATGATATGGCGTTACTCGAGCTCGTAACTAAAGCCGATTTGCCCAGTGGTCTGAAAGCCATCCCTTTGGCAAATTCAGATGAACTAAAAGTAGGGCAAAAAGTGATTGCTATTGGTAATCCCTTTGGTCTGCAATCAACCGTTACAACCGGGATTGTCTCTGCTTTAGGTAGAGATATGCCTTCTATAGGCCAGTTTAATATCGCTATGGTGCAAACAGACGCTGCCATCAACCCTGGTAACTCAGGTGGCCCCTTACTCAACTCGAAAGGTGAACTGGTCGGTATCAATACTGCCATCATCCCCAGTGTAGACGCAACCGGACAACGCGGTTTCTTGGGTGTTGGCTTTGCTGTACCCAGCAACTATTTAAGAGATAACCTTGCTGACCTGGAAAAAGGCGGCGTACATGATGTCTACAGTTCCAAAGCCAGGCTGGGTGCGCAAATTGCTGATGTGAGCAGCTATCCTGAAAGCGTTAGGTCAAGCCTGCATCTGCCCGATCACGGTGCCATGATTGTTGCGGTACAGGACGGAAGTCCAGCGCAAAAAGCAGGGCTTAAAGGCAGTGAATTTAGTGTCAGCATCAATGGTCAGGATGTTCCTGCCGGTGGTGATGTGATTACTCAGGTAAATGGTACGGATATTACATCGACTCAGCAACTCCAGGACTTAGTCTTTTCTATGAATCCTGGGGATACGGTGCATCTGACCGTTGATTCTGCCGGAACGGTTAAACAGCTTGATGTCAAACTCGAGATCGTACCCCTGGCTGCCACTAATCAGGACTCGAGCCCAAGCGGCAACTAAACCTTAAATTCTTCTCTTCTCCTCCTTCCCTAAGCTGCTCGAGCGCTTGACGCTCGAGCCTTTAAGCTTTTAGAGCTTACTGCCAAGGTTGTTTTAAGCGAAGCTTAGTCAGTCCTAATTGACTGAATTATTTGAGGGCAGTAACACATACCAAACCAGTCCTGAGGTTTGAACAGGTACTCAACAAGGTTCAGCCCCTAGCCCTCGAGCAGCAACATCTGTTATTCCCGGGCTAAACTTAGCTGAGAGGGAACCGCTCTGTAGCAGGGAGTTATCTAAGATGCCTAGCGTTTTAATAGTTGATGATGATAAAGCCATTCGTGAAATATTAGCGGCCTACTTAGAGCATGAAGGATTTGAGGTGCATGAGGCTGCAGATGGCCTTA
>JAGQHN010000005.1:0-9287 GCA_020431825.1 Trueperaceae bacterium
CAATGACCTAAACTATATCAAGTTTTTTTTTTTTTTTTTCTATTGGACCCCGTTTTTCGCGCCAGGAACCTGGAACTATTTTGACTTGCTCTTTATTGCCCAGATGTTTTGGGAAGATAAAGATCGAGCCCAATACCATTTCCTCTTGAGAAATGCCAAGGAGTTTAAAGATTTCCGGCCGAAGTAGCAGACCTCCACTGGCCCAGTAATTAGGTAGTCCCTTGGCTGTAGCGCCAATGAGCATATTTTGTACAGCGGAAGCAGCGGCGGCAATATGCTCCATGTTGTCTTTGGTTCCCTCAAAGGCATTTTGGTTCTCAGTTTGTTTGGGGTTGGGTAGCCAGGTGACCTGAAAGAGTAAATCAGCAGAGGCGAGCAAATTGGGTATTTTGCCCTCGAGCCAGCTTGGGTCATCCTTTGACCATTCTTTGAAGGTGCTAAGGAGCTTACGGCAGTCCTGAGCTTCCAAGACATACATGCGCCAGGGTACGACTGAGTTGAGGTCAGTTTGTCTGTGAGTCTCATGGGCAGGTTTATGAAAGGGCGCCCAGTGGGCAAGCTCCAAGAGTTCTTGTGCCAGAGCACTCTGACTCTTTGCCTCAAGGGGCCTCTCAATATCACAGAGGGCTTTTTCGGTTTTGCGCTCGAGGATGGCGTGGCGTACAGTTTCAAACGAGGTGTCTGGTTCGGTCATTAATAAATATCCTTTACTTATATATCAAGCTGTATCATAAGGGCTTTAGTCACGAAAATGCGTTGGAGAGAATCGGTCTGATAGTTCCAAATTCCTTTTGATATAAGTCCAAATACGCAAAACGTCGGGGCAACATAAAAATAAAAGAAACGCTTTTGGTAGTTCCTTATTTTGTTTCTATATTGCATGTCTTTGTAAACCTATGCCATCAGGACTAAGGCTGAATAAGGGAGCTTAAGGCGGCAAAACTAAGGAGTAGATAGGCTGCACCCCTAAGATGGGCTTTGTTTAGCTTATCTCCCCAGAAAAGACCCAGATAGACGCCTAAAACCGCTACAGGGATAAAACTGAGTGCTAAGGGAAGGCTCGAGTAAAGACGCTGGTTAAACGTTAACAGCAGCAAAGCAATCTGAATGGGCAAGCCTGTCCAATAAAGCCCGGTTAAAAAAGCGCGGCTTTTCTGGTTTGGCCAGTCATGGGCCATTACCCAGAGTACGCTGGGCGGGCCACCAAACCCCACCATGCCCATAAATAAACCTGCCAGACCAAAAGCCAGCCACCACCAGATAGTCGCGAGCTGCTTTCTGGGTTTTGGCCTTACAAAGACTTGCAGCACTATAACCAGTAAAAGAATTCCGCCGAGAAGCTGCCTGATATGTCCGCGCTCGAGCCCATTTAGCCAGTGTAGTAAGCAGATGCCCAGCGCAATGGTGACGAGTCTTAGAGGAATAGTCGGTAACAGCAGCTTCCAGTCCATGACTTTCCGAAAACGGAACGTGGCAAGTGAGACTATAAGCAGAGCATTGAATGCGGTTAGCAGGCTGGCTTCTGCCAGAGGGTAGCCTGCCCATACCAAAAAAGGAACGGCTAAAAGAGCAAAGGCAAAACCTGCTGCACCCTGCATAAAGCTGGCAGCAAAAATAACCAGGGCTGATAAAAGCCAAAGTGAATTCATGGAGCTAAAAGGTCGTGTCTAAACTTGTGTCTTACTTAACCCAGTGCCACTCGAGCCCTGACGTTTCCCTGCTAAGCCTGGCAAGACCTGGAAAGGGAAGATGGGCACCAAAAATAAGAGCGTCTTTTGCCAGGATGCGCTCCACAAGACGTTTATTTGTTTCAACTACCATGTCAGGGTAAGAGTCAATAAAGGAAGCCCAATGGTAAGTGATTTGTACCGGGTGACGAATGCTATCAACGACATGAATGAGGGTTTGATCTTCCGAACTGATTTCTAAAGCAGTATGATCGGTTCGGTGACCGCTGGCATCTATGAGTTTAAATCCAGGCAGAAATTCATTCTCAAAGGCAACCGTCTGAATACGACTTTTAATTTGTGGTAGCAGGGCCTGCGCAAAATGGCGTCTTTCCTGTTCCCGGCTAGCAAGTGCTTCCTGAGCAATTTTGTTTTGAAAAAGCTTAATGAATTCATCAACCATTTGTTCTTGTTTTTCAGCATCTGTCCAGGACTCGAGCATCTTCTCAGACATAATAAGTCTGGCCCTGGGAAACTCGAGAACACCGCCAATATGATCTCTATCACCATGTGTCAGGATGACAAAGTCAATGTCTTTAGCCTCAAGCCCGAGTTGGGCCAGGGCAGCAAGTAACTGACCTTCACCTGTACCGGTATCTACCAAAATGTTTGTCTTGCCTTGTCGGATGTACAAGCAATTAAACCCAACCTCGAGCTTTTCCGTTAAGGCCGTGCCCAGTTCGGCTTCCGTCGCAGCAGGAAAAATGCTTTTAAGGTCGGACTCGCCCTTGTTGTCGGGTAGGCTTGCACAGCTAAGGTCAGCAAGCTTAAAGCTAAAGGTCTGCATCTGACAAGCTTACCTTATCTTTTTACGTCCTTTGGTTTTGAACCCCGTAACCTACCAGCGCCTGCTGGATTCAAGCACAATGGCCAGTTCGGGCTGGCTTTCTTCGAGCAGGCTCGGATCAACAACAAGTCGTACGTCAAAGAGATACCAGAGATTGCTTGAGGCATCATGCTTTAGCGCAAAAGTATCATGGGTTTCTTCAAAATAGCTTGCCAAATGGCCTAGAATGGCTTCGCTTACCAAAAACACACTTTTTGACCAGTCGATGCGAATGTTTTTGCCAATCAGGTTTTGTTTTCTTTCCCGAGCGTCTGCAAGTAGTCGGCGAATGTCTTTCGGTTTCAAGAAAAAACACCTCGAGCATAGCCTATGCTGTGGTGACTTTCGAAAATCTTACTTGTGGGTTTTTGTAAGGTGGCAAGCAGGCAGCTAGCGTTGGTAAAGCATCTTAAGAGAGGATGTCATAAAAGAAACTTCAAAATACAAAGAAGAGTCTGGCGAGCTATCCAGGTAGCGCCAGTGCCGTTTTAAAACAGACCTCCTGCTTGTAAAAAGTTACTAGCTTAGCTGCTATGATGTGTGAAATAATTAGAATCGATGCAAACGTTTCGGTCTAATTT
Organism: Trueperaceae bacterium; assembly: GCA_020431825.1. GTDB lineage: Bacteria > Deinococcota > Deinococci > Deinococcales > Trueperaceae > JAHEBB01. The sequence continues at coordinate 3,135 of JAGQHN010000005.1, forward strand.
AAGGTATTTCACTTGAAGCCTCTCATAAAAGCAAGTACAGTACAGGTAACCGTTCCTTGCGTTCTCACATCATTCTGAGACGAAAGATTCGAGATTTTACAATTATGAATAAACGCCGCCACATCAAACCCCGAATGCCTAATTATCTTGTTGCCATTGTTTCTGCAAGTGGGGTCGTTAAGCATGTTGAACCCTTCTTTAACTACAATCATGCGGAAACCTACATAATTAATCATGACAATAAGCACAGAGTCTTGCTGTCCTATAAACAAAACTGTATGGCAAGTGATATCACGCAAAGAAGTAGCGAAAAACCCCCTAAAGTCTTTCCCAAACCCGGCTTTTTTGCCGTTTTAAAACCTGGAACGCGTTTTACCGTATTTCACCAGGATGAGCGTCTTGCGCTTAGCGAAGGCGCCAGGATTGCTGAAACCGAAAGAACTATGGTAGGACTTTTTGAGGTCACTCGAGTTTACAGCAAACAACAGCCCAAAACCGAGCGAGCTGAACGAGCTGAGCGTAGACGCGTAAGAGTATAAAACCTGACATGATAAAAAAATGCGGACGTTCCTGGTCCGCATTTTTGTTTTCATTTTCCCTAAAGAGCTGTTCTTAAAAAATCTGCGCTTTCCTTTAAAAAGCGAATGGGGTCTTTGGGATTATCGTGTTCAACCACAAGCCAGTCTGCGCCAGCAGCTTTGGCAGCGGGTAAAAGCTCCTGCCAGTTGAGTCGGCCATGACCGACATGTGCCCAGCCGTCTTCATCTTTATTTTCACCAGCAGGTGCCAGATCTTTAACATGGGCTCTCGGGCAGCGGCCTTTATAACGATTTAGCACTGCAATAGGATCTTGATTGCCACGAACAATCCATGCAATGTCAGGTTCAAACCCTAAAGCGCTTCCTTCTGCGCCAGCGAAGAGCCAGTCAATGGCAAGTTTGCCGTCGTACTCTGCCATTTCAAAATCATGGTTGTGATAGAGCAGGCGGAAGCCTTTTTCCTGTAGCTTTTTGCTAAACTCAGCCAGTTTAGAACCTAGAGCTTGCCAGCCATCAGCGCTAGTACTACGAGCTTCGGGGGCAATCCAGGGAACAATGATGGTGTCGTTACCAACCTCTTTATGAAATTGGCAAACGCTGTCAAAGTCAGACTCGAGGGCTTGCAGAGCGACATGGCTCGAGCAAATTTTGAGCTTATGTTTTTCCAGCAGAGCGTTCATTTCACTGCTGCTCAGGTTATGACTACCTACAGTTTCAACGCCTGAGAAACCAGCTTTGGCAACTTCGCCTAAAATTTCGTCAAACGGCAGTTGTAAATTGCGCAGGCTATAAAGTTGCACGGCTAAATTATCGATTTGTGCCATATGTATTCCTATTCGTCGAGAATGCCCATGGTCATGCCAAGTGGGAAAGGTGCAGGGCGCTCACAGCTACTTTTAACCTCGAGCCAGCTTCCTGCTTCAGCGGCCTCGAGTAAGGTATCCATAACGTCTAAAACATGAAAGGCAAATTCGCCACTGGCTCTGACTTTTCTGCCTGAACCCTGTGCTGTTGCCAGATCAGCAGCGCCCAGACCGCGACTGTTTTCGGTGTACTGATGGGTTAATGGGACTTCCGTCCATTCTTTGGCCCCTTCGCGGCGTAGTTTAACCGGTCCGCCAAAAGTATTTGGGTCGGGTACAGAGAGACTGCCTTCGGTGCCGTAAATCTCGACTCGAGGAAGTTCAGAACCCCAGACATCAAAACTGCTTATCAGGGTAGCAGTAGCACCACTTTCAAATTGCAGGAGTCCCATAATGTGGGTAGGCGTGGTCACTTTAATTTTTTGACCAAAGCGAGGCTGACTGGTAATGGTTCTTTCTGGGAAGGTGGTACTGGCAACACTGCTTACTTTGGCAACTGGGCCAAGTAAGTTGACCAGGCAGGTGACATAGTAAACCCCAACATCAAACAGTGGGCCTGCTCCTGGCTGGAAGAAAAAGTCTGGGTTAGGGTGCCACATTTCCATGCCATGATTAACCATAAAGGCCGTAGCGGAAAAGGGTTGCCCAATCCAGCCATCATCAATCAGTTTACGGCAGGTTTGAATGCCGCCCCCTAAAAAGGTATCAGGAGCGCAGCCCAGAAGCTTGCCAGACTTGGCAGCTGCTTCAACGAGTTTCTGCCCATCTGCCCGGTTGGTTGCCAGCGGCTTTTCTGAATAGACCGATTTTCCTGCATTGAGAGCTGCCAGACTAATTTCTGCATGCGCAGTCGGAATTGTCAGGTTAATAATGATATCAATGTCTGGGTCTGCCAGCAGGTCACTCACCTCGAGGACTTTGGGTACGTCAAATTCGGCGGCGCGGCTGGCAGCCAACTCCATATTGATATCAGAAACGGCCACTACTCTTAAAGCCTGAAAAAGTCGGCAAGCTTTTAGGTAGGCGCTACTAATATTGCCGCAGCCTATAATGCCGATGTTTAAGGGTTTACTCATGAACATCCTTTCGTAGTTAAGCGCTTAACAAAGTTTGAAATGCAACCTATCATGACCATTTTGAGAAGGCTTATATAGAATTCTATAAACGTTCTCGAGGCAAGGTTAAGGATGCAAACAGCCCTCATCATAGCTTATTTTTACAAGGCTTTCTGCTTGACTTTAGACATGAGCTATTTGTCTTTGTGTCTGGCTGCTTGAGCAAAGCTTTTTGCGTGGCGCTCGAGCCCCTGCCAGTCGCCATTTTTGAGCGCCTCTTTATCTAAAATATGACTGCCAATGCCCACGGCAAAAGCGCCACTGGCGAAAAAGCTCGAGATATTTTCCAGGCTTACGCCTCCCGTGGGTACCAGCTTGAGGTAGGGCAAAGGGGCCAGGACATCTTTTATGTAGCCAGGTCCCAGGGTGGTGGCAGGAAATACCTTAACCGCCGCGGCGCCAGCCTGCCAGGCCGTGTGGATTTCTGTTGGAGTGAACGCCCCCGGAAAGATTGGAATACCTGCTTGGACTGCGTAGTCAATGACCTCGAGCTGCGTAACCGGGGTAACCAAAAACTGCGCACCTGCGGCAACGGCATCCTTAGCTTCTTGCAGACTTCTTACTGAGCCCGCGCCAATGCTCAGGTGCCCAAAGCTAGAGTCCTGCCTGAGTGCCTCAATGACCCTTAGGCTATCCGGGTTTGTCAGGGTAAATTCCTGGACCAAAACCCCAGCATTGCCAAGTGCCGCCGCAACGTCTTTAGCATGACTCAAATCATCCTGACGGATAATGGCGATGAGCCTCAGGCTTGCTACCCGGTTAAGAAATTCGTCTGTTCTCATGGCTGTTGACATAGCAGTTAGGTTAGCTGAACGTGATGTTTTCAGCAAGCTTTTGAACATTCCTGTACGATTTTTGCTCAGCAAAGATTTCAGGAATAGTCACTTTATGAAAACAAAAGGGCTATTAATTGTCAGGTAGGGGTATAAGGCAAGCAGATAGTAAGGAAAATAGCTCGAGTGAAAAGATCATTCTGATGGATACTTTAAAGTTAACGCCAGACTTGCTAGCTTCAGGATAATACAATCACCAGTTTCAGGATGATACTACACCTACTTTTTAGAAGATTTGGTCCCTAAACATAAAATCCGGTACGCTTTTGCCTTAGTCCTGGGTGTTTCAGTAGCACATCTTCGTTGACATCAAAACCAAGTCCAGGACGGTCAGGTAAGACAAAATAGCCGTTTTCCACAGGTAAGGGGTGACTCAGACATTCATCGCGCCAGGGTACATCGTTTAGCATAAACTCGAGCCTGAAAAAGTTAGGGACGCTGGCAACGGTGTGGGCAGCAGCAATGGTACAAATCGGCCCATTGGGGTTATGTGGGGCAACAGGTACATTGTAGGTTTCTGCCAGGGTAGCAATCTTACGCAGTTCACTGATGCCTCCGCAGCGTGTCACATCGGGCATCAGAATGTCGGCGGCTCGAGCCTCCAGGACTGGGCGAAACATGTAGCGGCTATGCAAGCGTTCGCCTACGGCTATGGGCAAGCGCGTCCGCTGCTTAATATCTGCTATAGCATCAGGGGTTTCAGGTGGCGCTGGTTCTTCGTACCACATGCAGTTAATGCCTAAGGTTTCGATGCGCTGAGCCATTTTAATGGCGGTGGGGCCATTTAGCATGGCATGAGTTTCTATAGCTAACTGGACATTGGGGCCAACCGCATCCTGTACTGCTCTGGTGACCGCAAGTGCGCGCTTCTTTTGACTTTCATCAAGGCTTAAGTCAGGTGCCAAATCTTCTCCGTAAAGATAGTTGATATGAGCAAATGGGTCAAACTTTAAGGCGCTAAAGCCCTTTTGGGCTACGACCTCAGCCTGCCGAGCATAATCATCAGCGCTGTGACCCCCTCCAGTAAACCAGTAATTGGCATAAAGCTGCAAGCGGTCGCGGTATTTGCCGCCCAGAAGCTGATAGATGGGTACACCCAGCGCTTTGCCCTGAATATCCCAGAGGGCAATGTCAATGGCACTTATGGCACTTAGTAAGGGGCCAGCCTGACCCAGCCAGTGAAAATCTTTGTAAAGTTTGGTCCAGAGAAAATCAATTTGCCGAGCATCCTTACCCAGGATGTACTCACCCAGATACTGGCATGCCCCTTCGATCAGGGGAGAGCCAGGCCAGTTCGTCGCTTCGCCCCAGCCATGAATGCCGCTGTCGGTCTCAATTTTGACCAGCGTCCAGTTGTATTTTATACCTTCGACAAGGTAGGTTTTTACCTCGCTAATTTTCATACTTGCATGCCCTCCTGGGTGGTTTGGCCTCGAGCCCTGGAGAGGCCATAAAATCTTCTTAAAATTTTTTATATACTACCTTATGATTTCACAAACAACGCTGGATAAACTCGCGCAGTACGATACGCCCACAATTTGTAACCTGATTGAACTCTTTAAGGTGCAGCCACGTACGGTTGGCTATATGAATGAACGTATTCAGTCGAGGTTTCCCGACATGCCGCCGATGGTGGGTTTTGCTTCGCCCGTTACCGTACGCTCTGCTCAGCCCTCACATAAGGAAGATGGGGGTTATGGCTGGCTCGAGGACCACGTAGAGCGTTTTTCCGAATTGTCAGGACCTGTGGTTGTGGTTCAGCAAGACCTTGACCAACCAAAGGTTGCGGCAACCTTTGGTGAGGTTATGTGCTCAACCTATCAGGCTTTTGGTGCGGTGGGCCTGGTCTCGAGTGGCAGTGGGCGTGACCTCGAGCAAGTTAAAGCGCTTGGTTTCCCCGTTTTTACCGACGGCGCTATTTGCTCTCATGGTTATTTTCATACGGTAGATATACATATACCTATCAATGTGGGTGGTATCGTTGTCAAACCCGGTGATCTTTTACACGGTGATGCCAATGGCGTAACCACGATACCTCTTGCAATAGTCAATGAACTTGCTGAAATTGCCGATGAATTTGTGGAGGCAGAAAACATCATCATTCATGCAATGCGGGGCAAAAAGCCCAGCTTAAAGGAACTCAAAGCTGTAAGGGCAGAGTCCAAGGCTCGAGTTGCTGAAATTACTAAGAAAATAGGGCGCTAGCCAGTTAAAAAGGTTCCAATTTTGTGCTTAAAAAGCGGTAAAATAAGGGAGTAGGGTCATTCCTTCGTTTGAAAAGCCAGAATCTGGAAAACCGTTTTAATTCAGGGTTCTAACTGGGTCATTTTTACTTTTGCGGCTTCTAAAGAAGAGATAGGCTCCCAGCCCAAGGGGGCCTAAAAAGAGGGTCACAAGCAAAAAAATGCCTGGATTAATGCCCCAGTATTTGGCATCTCTAAATATCCAGACCCCAGTAAAAAGGTCAAAGCAAAGCAGGTGCATCCAGACGGCAAGAAAGGCCCACTCAGCGCTTAAGCCTGTTCTTAAGCTGTTAAAACTAAAGCTAAGGGCTGAGCCCCCAGTGCTGAACAGTGAAATGATTAAAAACAGCAGGTAAATGCCTGCTAGCGCCATGTAGGGCCAGTAGGACATAACCATTTTTTGTGTGAAACGTGTTCTGGGAAAAAGTAACATACCCAGCCAGATAGGCATAGGAAGTAAATTTATGAGTCCAAAAAGATTTTCAGCCATGCCTTATCCTACCGAGATAGGAGGGCATGGCTGAAAACCCAAATAACGACCTGGACTTAATTGCCTAGAG
>JAGQHN010000005.1:9296-28511 GCA_020431825.1 Trueperaceae bacterium
TCAGCCATGCCTTATCCTACCGAGATAGGAGGGCATGGCTGAAAACCTAAATAACGACCTGGACTTAATTGCCTAGAGCAACCAGACCAGCATCATAGGTGTAGTTATGGGTATTTGGTACGAGATACAAGACGTCTGAAAAACCAGTCGCAGGGTTGATATCAGAATCCCAGTCTGGACCGGGTGCCTGAGGGTTGTTCTTGGGTGAAAAACCGTAGCCTTCTGGGGCAATGACTTCTAAAAGGTAGCTGGCATTTTCGCTTAGCGAAGGAAAGATATAAAAACCATCCTCGTCGGTGAACGTGTCTTGAATATAGGTGTCGGCCATGCCGTCACCATCTTTATCCCACCATAAATTAATGTTGACATTGGCGAAGCCAGATTCATTGGCCTGTTTGATACCGTCGCTATTACTGTCGAGCCAGACACGACTGCCCACTCGAGTCGTACCAATCGGATGATTTGGAGGAAGGCCTTCATACATGGCCGCATCAATGCGGAAATTATAGACCCCTTTACGAACATCGATACTGTCAGTGAAACCATTTGGATTGGCATCGCTATCAAAATCTGAATTGGCTTTTCCGGTAATGTTCTTGGGCGCAAAGGTGTAATTAGTTGGCGCTACAAATTCAACCATGTAGTTAATCTCAGGGTCGAGAGCATTAAATCGGTAGTAACCCTCTTCATCGGTGAACATGGAAGCAATCATGGCATCTGCCTGACCATCGCTGTTGGAGTCAGTCCAGAGTTTAACCATGACATGAGCTAGACCAGGTTCATAAATTTCCTTTTCACCGTTAAAGTTTTTGTCCAACCAGACCTTTGAACCGATATCAGCCCCCCATGAGGTGCTAGCCCTTGTATCAATCGTTTCTGGGACTTGACTTGTTTGACAGGCACTTAACACAGCCAGCAATCCAAAAAGATAGCCAAGGAGTTTAAGTTTTGACATTTTGTATTTCTCCTGCTCACCCAGAGAATCAGCGTCTCTGAGTATGAAATAATTCACAACCAATCCTATCATTTCATATTGAGCTAGCGGTATTCAGTGACGAAAGTGGATAGCAGTCGTACGGCTTTTGTCTTTTGTTAGGCTTTTGTTATTTTTTCGCAGTATAGTTTTTTTGTGGCTCAGATACTGGTTATTGAAGATGATAAAGATATTGCCCACCTGACAACGCTGCATTTGCAGGACCTGGGCCATGAGGTGGAGGTTGCGCATGACGGTGAAGAAGGGCTCGAGGCCGCCCTTGCAGAGGATTTTGACCTGCTTGTCCTGGATGTAATGTTGCCGGGGATTGACGGTTTTGAAATCTGTCGCCACGTCAGGGAAAAAAAGCCTTCGACGCTGGTGCTTATGCTTACCGCAAAATCCAGTGAGCTGGACCGGGTTTTGGGCCTCGAGCTTGGGGCCGATGATTATTTAAGTAAACCCTTTAGCCTGAGGGAACTCCAGGCAAGGGCAAAAGCCTTGCTGCGTCGCCGAGAGAAGTTTCAGGCGACGCCATCGCCTGCAAGCACGCAAATCACTACCGGGGGACTCTGTATTGACACCGATAAACGCGAGGTGCAGCGAGAGGGCGAGATGATTAATCTGACTGCCAAAGAGTTTGACTTGCTTTTGCAGTTTGCGCAGCACCCTGGTAAGGTCTATACCCGCACGCAGCTCCTTGACCTGGTTTGGGGCTATGGCTACGAAGGCTTTGAACACACGGTCAACTCTCATATAAACCGCCTTAGAGCTAAGCTCGAGCATGACCCGGCCAAACCAGAATATATACAGACAGTCTGGGGCATAGGCTATAAATTTGGCGGCGACTGATATTTGGCAAGGTTTTCTGATGGCTAACCCTTATGTTTAAGACCCTTCATGCTCGTCTAATTCTGGTTTTACTGCTGCTGTTTATACCGCTAGCCAGTGTGTTTGTCTGGCTGACCCTGCGCAGTTCGCAATCTTATTTTCAGGAACTAACCCAGGAAATTAATGTCAATCTGGCTCAGTCGCTGGTTGTCGACAGCCCTGGCCTTATGATCGATGAGGCTGTTGACGCAACAGCCTTTAGCGACCTGGCAAAGATGCTGGCAATGACCAACCCAGGTGTCGATATTTATGTACTCACGCAAGAAGGTCGAATCATTGGGGCTTCTATCCCTGCGGCTGAGTTGGAGCGAGAGCTTGTCGATACCCAACCTATCAGCGCATTTTTAAACCGCAGCAAGACGTTTCCGATAGTGGCAGATGATCCCTTAAGTGGCGGGAAAAAGATTTTTTCAGCTGCTGAGATTGATTCGGGAAAAGGCTATCTCTATGTCATATTGGCTGATCGGACAAGAGCTTCTTTACTTAAGACAATTTTAGGAAGCACGGTTTTGCAGCTGGTCTTATGGGGTCTGGGTGTTCTGTTAGTTCTGGTTGGGGGCTTAGGTATTATTGCCTTTCGGCTCTTAACCCGGCGCTTACGCAAGCTCGAGCAGGCTATGACCTCCTTTAAAGAGCAGGATTATGTACTCGAGGCACCGCTTTTGGCTACGCTAGCTCAACCCCAAGACGAGATTGACCGCTTACAGAATGTCTTTAGTGATATGGCAAGCCGCATTTCCGAGCAGTTACTGGGTTTGCGTCAGGTAGATAGATTACGGCGAGAGCTAATCAGCAATGTTTCTCACGATTTGCGCACGCCCCTGGCTGCGCTAAGAGGCTACCTGGAAACCCTGCAGATGAAGTCCAAAACTCTTTCTGATACCGATAAAGAACGCTATCTGGCGGTTGCTACCCGTCAAAGTGAACGCCTTGGCGAACTGGTTGCTGACCTTTTTGATCTGTCGCGCTTTGATGCAGATGCGGTGCAGGCCGAGCTTGAATTATTTCCTCTGCAAGAACTGGTACAGGATGTGGTCTTAAAGTTTCAGGACCATGCCAGACATAAAGGTGTGGACCTAAAGCTCGAGCTTGACGCCGACTTACCCCTTATCAAAATTGATCTTGGGCTTATGGAGCGTGCTCTGACCAATCTGATTGATAATGCCATCAAACATACGCCTACGGGTGGGGTGGTGCATCTTGATCTTGCCAAGACAGAGCAAAACCTGCTGCTTCGTATAAGAGACACTGGACCTGGCATTTCTGAAAAAGACCGTGAGCACATTTTTGAGCGCTATTACCGCGCTTCAAATGAACGAGGTAGTGACGGGGCAGGGCTGGGTCTGGCGATAACCAAGCGCATTGTAGAGTTGCATGGAGCCAGTATCTGGCTCGAGTCTCAAACAACAGGCGGCGCGACCTTTTCTATTGCCTTTCCTGTGAAACAGTAAGGTACTCAGCAAATCTTAAGAAAGTGTCAAATTGTGTGCAGTTACAGCTTTGGCGGGATAGCTTATATGCTAAACTTAGACTAAGTACAAAACGTTTTTGCGAAATTGTTAGCAAGTCAATAGAGCAGTTGAATCCGATGCTTCAGACTTAAGCTAAGTCTTTTTCGTAACTAAGCCCTAGCAAAGGAGCAGGCATGCAAATAAGTAATCATTCAAACCCTATAGATCTGGGATTGCCAGGTGGTGAAAAAATCTATACTGCTCCTGAAAATACAGGACAGGTAGTGCTTGGGCGCAATCTGGTTTCTTTACTCGAGGAAGCCTGTCGCAGCTTACCCAACCCTAAAGCTTTTAATCAGAAAACTGAAGAGGGCTGGCTAAGCCTGTCGAATGGTGAATTTTTGCAAAGGGCAGAGTGGCTGGCCCTTGCCCTAACTGATCTGGACCTCAGCAAAGGACAAAAGCTTGCACTTTATACCTACAGTGATTTGTCTTTTTGTCTGCCTGATATGGCCTGTTTGATGGCGGGTGTCGTTGATGTTCCTATTTACCTGACCCATGCGCCAAAAGCTATCAGACATATTATGGAAGAGTCAGAGTCAAAGGCTCTGCTGGTTTCTGACGCTGCACTATTAGAGGAATTGCGCCCGGTTTTGGCGGATTTAAGTGACCTGAAAACCATCATTATGTATCAGGAGGCTGAGCAGGTTACAGCTTTACCAGAAGGTATAAAGCTCTTAAGTTTAACTGAGCTCGAGCAAAGAGGCAGAGAAATTCATGAGCAGAATCCTGAAAAAATCGATTTGCTAAAAGCCAGCATCCGCGCATCTGATCTGGCTACCTTGCTTTATACCAGTGGCACCACGGGTAAACCCAAAGGCGTCATGCTTAGTCATGAAAACATTTCTTCAAATGTCATAGCTGCTTTTACAGGTATGACCAGCATGCAAAGAGGACAGGAAGAAACGGCGATTTCCTTTTTACCCCTGACTCACATCTTTGCCCGAGCCCTACATTATGCCCTGATGTGGTACGGCACCAGCATTTATTTTAGTGATCCAGAACAACTTCGGGAAGATTTAAAAGTGGTGAAACCCACCTATTTCGCGTCTGTGCCCAGGGTACTCGAGAAAGCCTTTGAGCGCATACAGGAAACAGGTGCCAGCCTGACGGGTATCAAAAAGACGCTTTTTGACTGGTCCATGGATCTGGCAAGTCAGTACGATGTAAGTAAAGAACCCAGCGGTTTTTATGCCTTGCAGTTAAAGCTGGCAGATAAGCTGGTTTTTTCCAAGTGGCGTGAGGCGCTTGGTGGACGCATAAAGCATATAAGTGTTGGCGGCGCTGCCCTTAGAGCTGATCTGGTGAATGCCTTTGGTGCAGCAGGTATAAAGTTATTGCAGGGTTACGGACTCACCGAGACCAGCCCTGTCATAACCTACAACCGCAGTGACCGAAATAAAGCTGGCACCGTTGGGGAGGTTCTGGCCGGTGTGGAAGTCAAGCTGAGCCCTGAAAAGGAAATACTGGCAAGAGGCCCCAACATTATGCAGGGCTACTACAAGAACCCAGAAGCCACCGCAGAAGTCATGAAAGAGGGCTGGTTTCATACGGGCGATCAGGGTGAATTTACCGAAGACGGCTACCTGAAAATTACAGGTCGCATCAAAAATCTCTTTAAGCTCTCTACTGGCAAATATGTTATGCCGCAACCCCTGGAAGACAGGCTCGAGGCCAATCCTTTAGTTGCCCATGCGCTGGTTATAGGCGAAAGTGAAAAGTACTGTGCTGCGCTTATCTTTTTAAATACCGATGCGATAAAAGCAGATTCGCCCGAAGCACTCAAAGCGTCAGATGTGGATGACAAACTGAGAGCTATGCTACAGCATGCCAATGAAGATTTACCCCACTGGTCAAGTCTGAAGAGGGTCGCTCTGATTCTTGATGAGCTAAGTATAGACAACAATATGCTGACCCCGAAAATGAGCGTAAAACGCAATCTGGTACTGGAAAAATACAAGCCCTATATCGAGGCGGTTTTTGGTCGTAATACAGACGAACTCGAGCGGGGCATTATCCTGGATATTTAGTTAATCGTATAACTAAAAAATCCTAGGTCTTGATGAGCAGTTAACTTGCTCATCTTTGGTTTACATACTTGGCAATTTGAAGCTCTTACTATCTCGCTCAACTAAAGATATCTTTGAACTAAGTTTTGTAATAAGGAAATACTTCTATTTCTCCGTCAAGGGTGTAAAACCCGAGAAATGTTAAAGATGCATCACCGATAGAGGTTCATTTACAATTGATAGACTTTTTAGCCCTTCTCACCACTTCTAAGACTATTTACTTATTCTCAGTTAAAACCAGCCTAAGGAGTAATGGAGTTTATTGCAGATTCATAACAAATTGCCAATGATGGTGCGAATGTTTTTGGAAAGCACTCTTTATTACAGGAATTACCGTGTTAAAGATGTTCCAATAGCATGTCAAGCTTATAAAATTATGTTTCAGAGGGCTACTCAGCTATGAAAAGAATCGTTTTATTCGGTCTATTCTTAATGGGTTTTCTTGTTGCCTGTCAACCAGCAATACCCGTTGATCCAATTTTTACAGGGTGTGAAGGTCCTATAAATGTTCCCGATGAGCATTTAAAAGTGGAGATTCGTAATCAGGTTAACGCCACCGGGGAAGAACTGACCTGTATTGACATGCAACGACTTATCGAAATTGACTTCAGTAATAGAGAAATTACGGATTTAACGGGTCTGCGCTACGCCACCAACCTAAAGCAAATTAGACTGTTTTACAACAAGATAAAGAGCCTCGAAGAATTGAAAGGTCTTACAAAACTTGAGAGCATCGACGTTTCTAGCAATCAGATTAGCGACATCAGTCCTTTATCGGGCCTTTTTAGTCTCAAGCAACTACAACTGGCAGAGAATGAGATTAAAGACTTAAAACCTCTCGAAAGCCTTCCGCAACTCACCGGTCTCTATATTAGTCAAAATCAAGTTTCCGATATAAGCAGTCTGGCTGGCTTAACACAACTTAGTAGGCTCTATCTTGCCTATAACCAGATAAGAGATATCAGTAGCCTGAGCGGGCTAACCAAGCTTGCAGAACTCAATTTGTTTTTTAACCGACTTACTGATATAAAACCCCTCATCAACAATCAAGGCATTGGTGAAGGGGATTTTGTCGATATCAACTTCAATTGTTTTCCTACTTGGGACAATACCAATGCTGTCCTTAAAGCCGACATCCAAAAGCTCTTAGACCGAGGTGTATTACTTAACTATGATCAACAAGAGGCAACTTGCGATTAATCCAAGACCGAAATTTTTTCTATAATGCTAGGATCCTCAACTTGGTTTTTCTTACACCTTTAGCCTCCCGGACGGCGCATTTTATTCAAGCTATTATTTCCAACAGTACAGCGTGCTTTACTAACACTTTATAGAAGTAGAGGGCACAGAGCGCAACATTTACAATGTTGTGGTACTAAGCGAAAAACTTTTCTATCTAATGTGCTTGTAAAAACACACTGGCACAGAAAATTGTCTAAACTATAAATAATTTTGTACTCGGTATAAAATTTTGAAAGGATGACCACCATGGCCCTTGGTATAAAAGAACTTGGCACCGCTGCAAAACTGGTTTCTAAACTTGATCTGGCAAAAATAGGCAAACTGGCTGAAAAAGTTGATCTGGATGAACTCATCAAGATGGTCTCGAGCATGGACGAGGCGCAACTTGCCACTATGATGGCTGCTATGAAAAAGGGCAAAAAAGAAAAGACTTTGCCCGAAGTCAATGGCGATTTTTTTGATATAGCAAGTACCTTAACCAAGCGTCAGCGTGAAATTCAGCAAAGAGTGCGGGCCTTCATGGAGACAGAGGTCGAGCCAATTATCAATGACTACTGGGCAAGGGACGAGTTTCCCAGAGAGCTGATCGGTAAATTTCGAGAGCTTGGCCTGATACATGAGGTCTGCAACTCTGATGGCAGCAGAAGGGAAGATGCCAGCATTATAGAGGGCATTGCCACTATGGAAATGGCCCGGATTGATGTGAGTACGGCGACTTTCTTTGGGGTGCATGCGGGCTTAGCCATGATGAGCATTATTCAGGGGGGAAGTGAAGAGCAAAAGGCGCAGTGGATACCCAAAATGATGAACCTCGAGGTCATAGGTGCGTTTGGACTGACTGAGCCCCAGGTAGGTAGTGGCGCTGCTGGGGGTCTAACCACGACCTGCAAACGCCAGGGAGATAGCTGGGTTCTAAACGGTGAAAAATACTGGATTGGAAATTCTACTTTTAGTGACATCGTTATCATTTGGGCAAGGGATTTAGATGATGCTCAGGTTAAAGGTTTTATTGTAGAGACCGCGAATCCGGGCTATTCGGTAGAAAAGATTCAAGGCAAAATTGCGCTAAGAGCCGTTGAGAATGGACACATTACGCTAAAAGACTGTGTTGTCAGTGAAGCAAGTCGCCTGCAAAATGCGAGCAGCTTTAGAACAACTGCTGATGTGCTGCGTATGACCAGAGCCGGGGTTGCCTGGCAAGCGGTTGGTGCGGCTATGGGCGCTTACGAAAAAGCGCTGCACTACGCGCAAACCAGAGAGCAATTTGGGCGTGCTATTGGCAACTTTCAGCTCATACAAAACCACCTTGTTCATATGCTTGGTGATGTTACTGCCATGCAGCAAATGTGCCTGCGTCTGAGCCATATGCAAGATGCTGGAATGATGAAGGATGAACATGCCTCACTTGCCAAAGTCTTTACCGCAGCACGTTGCCGCGATGTGGTTGCCAGAGCACGAGAGATTTTTGGTGGCAAAGGCATCTTGCTAGAAAACCACGTGGCTCGCCTGTTTAATGATACCGAAGCCATCTATAGCTATGAAGGAACCAATGAAATAAATACTTTAGTCGTTGGGCGAGCCATAACTGGCTTTAGCGCCTTTGTCTAAAACGACTGGCAATAGTTGGGGATGCCATTCTCAGGGTTTAAGCGTTAGAAGGTATTGACCAAGCTCGAGTCCACTTAAGTAGGCGGACTCGAGCTTGGCACCACCGCACCAGTCGCCACAGAAAAATAGGCTATCTTCGACATTTAAAAAGCGTTCCTCGAGGCTGTTACTAACCTGCGCATACTTCCAGCGGTGCCAGCTTGAAAACAAGGGTGCGGTAAATCGGTCATCAATTTTGCCCAAATCTGTCAGCATGGTCTGGGCGAGTTCATCAGGATTAACATCAAAATGTACCTGAGCAAATTCTGGCGTGCTGTGCAGGGTCAAAACCGTATGCGCGGGGTTTAAGCGTTTACTGCTGTCATGACTGATCCAGGCAAGAGAACTTTCCGTTTCAACGTGTATCCCCTGCCACTCGGGTGCTAGCTGTAGTGGGTAGCCCGGCATGAGAGCAAAGCAAGGAACCATTTTGACAGAGGCCAGTTTGTCTTGTAGCTCGTTTTTACTGGGCTCGAGCAAGGCTAGTGCCTGTTCTGCTGGAGCATTGACGATAACTCTTTTCGCTTCAAAGGCTTGACCTTCTTCTGTTTCTACCAGATAGTAATCTTTTTGCTTGCTAATTTTATGAGCTCTGGTCTGGGTTTTTACCTCGAGCCCTTCAGAAAGCAGTTTGCCAACCTCATTCATGCCATTTCTTAGGGTATACCGTGGGTGACCCTTTGTGGCTGGTTTCAGTCCCTGCTGACTATAAGTGTGAAAACCGTGTGACCAGACAAAAGCTTTATCTTGCCCCAACCACTCATTAACCTGTTCCTGAAAGCGTTCATCACGAACCGTGAAGTACTGGGCTCCGTGATCAACCCGGTTGCCCTCGAGCCTTCTGGTTGCTGAGCGTCCCCCCAGCCCCCGACTTTTTTCCAAAACGACCACAGAATACGCTGAACTGAGTTGTCTGGCTGCCGTCAAACCAGCTATGCCAGCACCTATAAGCAGGAAATCGACCATGCCCTATCATTTAAGGTTTGCCGGATTTTGTTTTGGGCATGACTTACAG
This sequence comes from Trueperaceae bacterium, assembly GCA_020431825.1. Lineage (GTDB taxonomy): Bacteria > Deinococcota > Deinococci > Deinococcales > Trueperaceae > JAHEBB01. The sequence continues at coordinate 18,645 of JAGQHN010000005.1, forward strand.
AATGTGAGTAATTTTGCATAGCTGGCAAGGTGCTATGATGATGGGACAATTGTCTTTAACGATGCGAAAAAAGTGCGTGATAACCTCAACTTAAGGAGTCTGAATGTCTGGCGAACGTGTTTTATCAACTTTAAACATGATCTTATTGCAAGTAGCGGGTTTAGGGATTTTGCTTTTCTGGGCGATGGGTGCCATTTTGCTCTTAACTGGAAACGGTGGGCAAATCAATGACATCAATTTGCATGGTTTCTGGCAAACCGTCTATTACTCTTATCCTTTTTTGCTCATCTTTTTGAGCATGATTGGCTGGCTGGCTTTTTTCCGCAAGGCTGATCTTGTAGGGATGGCAGCACTGGCAGTTCCTCCTGGCATCATGTTCCTGATGTATCTGGTTTTCATTATGAGTCCAAAACCGTTTTAAGGTTTTAAACTTTGCTGTTTAGCTTGCCCTTAAGGCAAGCTTTTTTTTATCCCTCAAAAGCAGGATGATAGCTAGGTCAGCCCTTTGCTAAGCTGACCCTATGGACTATCACATTAAGGGCACCATTGCTCAATATGTAAGCTTAGGGCCTGATCGCGGTGAAACCATCTGGGCCAGTAATGGCTCACTTGTATCCTATAGCAAAGGGATTAGCTGGAAGCTGGCTATCCCTGGCGGTTTATCAGGAGCTGTAAGGCGCTCTTTATCGGGTGAGGGTATATCTCTTACTCAGATTTCTGCTACCGCACCCCAGCAAGAGGTCAAACTTTCTGCCAACAGCCCTGGGCATATTATCCCCTGGACGCTGGAAAATAGTGCCGTGATTACCACTCGAGGCTCTTTTTTAGCTGCCTGGGGCGAGGTAGATATATCGGTAACGGTGGCGCGCCGCGCAGGTGCAGCCTTTTTTGGCGGCGCCGGATTGTTTTTACAGCGCATTCAAGGAACCGGAACAGTTTTAGTGCATGGGCACGGTGACCTTGAAGAGAGAATGCTTAAGCCAGGCGAACAACTCCTTGTCAGTACGGGAAACCTGGCAGCATTTGGTGCCGATATTGACTATGATATTGAGGCGGTCGGTAGCGTCCGAAAGTTCTTTTTTGCAGGTGAAGGCTTATTTATGACCAGAGTGAGCGGTCCTGGCAAGGTTATTTTGCAAAGTTTAAAACCCATGTCGGTGGTTAAAGCTGGGTAAACTGTTCTGGTATGCTTATTCGTGAGGCACAAGAGCAAGATTTTGAAGCTATCTGGCCGATTTTTCACCAGATTGTAAAGCAAGGTACGACTTACGCCTATGCTCCTGAGACAAGTAGGGATGAGGCATTTGACCTTTGGATGAAGCTTCCCAAAAAGACCTATGTGGCAGAGCTCGAGGGCGAAATCATAGGCACCTATTATCTAAAGGCTAATCAGACGGGTCTGGGTTCGCATGTCTGTAATGCTGGCTATATGGTGTCTGAGAGTGCCCAAGGAAAAGGTATAGGTAAGGCTATGTGTCTGCACTCGCAGGAGCAGGCCATGGGCCTTGGTTTTAAGGCCATGCAATTTAATCTGGTGGTCAGTACCAACCCGGCCGTGCAGCTCTGGGAAAAGCTTGGGTTTGAAAAAATAGGCTGTTTGCCTAAGGCTTTTCAGCACCAGAGGCTCGGCTATGTAGATGCGTTTGTGATGTATAAGTGGCTGGATCTATCCTGAATAACAAAGTACAACAAAGTTAAAAAAGTAGTTTAATGAAAACGTGATTCCTTGGTCCATAACCGCTTCACGCTAGCTGAAAATCCTTGATTTTTAACATGGAGGTACTTAGCTTTTGATTTTTGCGCTCGAGCTTAGCCCTTAGCCAAAGAAAAAAATAAGTCAACGGCACGTTCTGCATGCTGAGAAAGTAAGTCCTCAGAGGGAGGCGTCTCACCCAGTAAGACCCTTATTTGCCAGTCCTGCAAAATAAGACCATAAAGCAGTTGAAACGCACTTTCAGGGCTCGAGATCTTCAAATAACCCTGCTCAGCTAGGCGCTCGAGGTAGTTTTCAACGATGGAGCCTGTTGCGTGTCGACCATGTTTTAACAAAATGGCGGCCAGGTCCACCGATGTCATAGCGGCACGGTTAAGGGAAAGCGAAGGTTCAGAAAGTAAGATCCGCAGTAGATTATGAGCAAAGTCAATCAGTGTTGTCCTTGGATCAGTATTGTCTTGCAGAGCTACCTTTATACGAGTAATGGTTGTATCTGCCTGATATTTGATTAGCGCCGAAAACAATCCTTCTTTGTTAGTGAACCAGTTGTAGAGCGTTTCTTTTGAAGCGCCTGCGCGTTTGGCGATGTCCAGCATCGTTGTTTTTTCATAGCCTTTAGCCACCAGTTCGTCAAAGGCCGCGCTAATAACTGCGTCACGGTGAGCTGCTTCTTCGCCTGCTTTAGGTCTTCCTCGTCTTGCCATAGTCCTACCTCTTGACAATCGTACCAGTAAGTACGTATATTGTAAATGCGTTAAACCGTACTAGTAGGTACGTTTAAAGGAGTAAGGTATGACACGAACCCATATAACCCCACACCCCAGGCTTTTTGAAAATGCAGCAATTGCGCTGGCAACGCTGGTATTTGGCATTATGGCGGGCTTTTTCTGGACTTACAGTTTTAATGTCAATCTGGCTATGCTCAATGTTGATGGTGCAACTTATGCGACCGTTCAATCTCTCTTTAACGAAAACGTAAGACATTTTATGTTCTTTAGTTTCTTTTTTGGCGGGGGGATTTTTTCAGCACTTGCCTTAGTCATTAACTGGAAGCACTGGAAATCTCCGGCATTTATCATGCTGGCTTTAGCGTTTCTTATTTATGGATTAGGTATTATTCTGTTTACGGCTCGAGTCAACTTACCCCTAAATTATTACACTGAGTCCTGGGATCCTCTCAATTTGCCTGCTGACTGGTCACAGGTTCGAGCTCAGTGGAACAGTGCTAATTATCTGCGTGTTGGTACTTCAGGTCTGGCATTTATCCTGGCACTTTTCGCCTTGCTTGTGCGGACTTCCTTACCGAATTCTGGTCAAAAGCTCGCCTAGAAAAAGTACCCATTTAATTCAACTTGGGTCAATGATGAGCTTTGATTAATCATTAAAAATCCCCCTCCGGTGAGCTAACTGGAGGGGGATATAGTATGAAAGTTGAATAAGTTAATGCTCCTAGCTACTCCCTGACTCAATCCTGATGCGGGCATCCAGAATGGTACAGCCTTCTCCGGGAGTATGAGCGCGCAGCGGGTTTAGATCTAGCTCGGCAATCTCAGGAATATCTTCAACCAGTCGGGAGATGCGTAACAAGATGTCTTTTACCGCAGGAATGTCAGCCTCTGGCGCGCCGCGGTAACCTTGCAAGAGTTTGTAACCACGAATGCCCTGCACCATTTCATCGGCATCCTTATTGGTTAGTGGAGTAATGCGGAATACGACATCTCGTAACACTTCAACATAAATGCCACCCAGACCAAAGACCATGAGCGGGCCAAAGAGGGGGTCATCGGTCATACCAATCATAAGTTCAACGCCTTCTTTTGCCATTGGCTGGACCAGATAGCCATCCAGTTCAGCTTCTTGCCCGGTTTGTTTAAGGGTATCTTTGATCTCTTGACACGCTTTTCTAACCTCATCAGCAGTCTTAAGGTTAAGCTTGACACCGTCAAATTCAGACTTGTGAACGAGTGTGTCTGATGCCAGTTTTATAACCACGGGGTAACCCAGTTCTTCGGCGAACGTAACAGCTTCGTCTGGGCTCGAGGCCGTCTTTCCTCTAATAATAGGTAGGCCGTAGGCGTCTAAAACAGCGTCCACCTCATTTGGCATGAGCCAGCCGCCACCCTCGGCCTGTTTGCTCTGACAAATGGTTCTGGCCTTTTCAATGTGCAAATTGGCTGGATTTGGAATAACGCCTAACTCGGTTTCGCGCCAAGCAGCATACTGTCTTACGCGACTGAGGGCTTTGGCAGCAGACTCTGGGAAACGGTAGGAGGGAATATGTTCACCCTCGAGTGATAACTCCTCACTAACGCCCTGAGCTGCCATAAAGCAGGCGAGGACGGGTTTGTCATTGCCAGTATCTCTGGCTTCTTTAACTGCCTCGCGCACGGCTGCTGCGATTTTTTCGGTTTCAGCTAAACCCACAGGGATAAAGATGACCAGAACGGCGTCGTAGTCAGGGTCGGCAAGCATGGTGCTCATCACTGACTTGTACTGACTGGCATTGGCAGAGGCAATCATGTCAATGGGATTATTAAGGCTGGCGGCAGGGGGGAGCACTTCAGCAAGTTTGGCTTTTGTTGTGTCTGATGGTGTCGGAACGTCCAGACCTTCTGCCGCCAGCGCGTCCACTGCCAGAATCCCTGGACCACCTGCGTTGGTGACGATGGCAACCCTGGGGCCTTTGGGAAGTTTTTGTCCGGCAAGGAGTGCTGCAACATCAAACATCTCTTCTAGGGTGTCGGCGCGGATGATACCTGCCTGGTGAAAGAGGGCTTCGACCGCTGTTTCACTGGCTGCCAGAGCAGCTGTGTGAGAGCTGGCTGCCTTACTGCCTGCCTGAGAGCGCCCCGCTTTTACGACCAGCATAGGTTTTTGCCGGCCAATACGGCGAGCTAGGCGGGCAAAGCGTCTGGGGTTACCAAAGGACTCGAGGTAAAGCAAAATCACACTTGTTTGCGGGTCATCTTCCCAGTACTGAATAAGGTCATTACCTGAAACATCGGCGTTGTTACCTAAACTTACAAAGCTTGATAATCCAAGACCTAAGCTTTCAGCTAGCTCGAGTACCGCCAGACCAAGTGCGCCACTGTGAGAGGCCATAGCAATCCCACCATGCGGTGGAAAAACAGGCGAGAAGCTGGCATTTAATTTGACTTCTGGGTCGGTGGTCAAAAGACCGAGGCAGTTTGGCCCGACAATGCGCATACCATAACCCCGGGCTTTGGCGAGCAGTTGCTTTTGTTTTTCGCGTCCTTCTGCGCCGGTTTCAGCGAAACCTGCACTGATAATGACCAGAGACCTTACGCCCTTTTTACCGCAGTCATCCACGACATCCATAACAAAACGCTCGGGCACAGCTATGACTGCCAGATCAACAGGGCCGGGAACCTCTTTGACATTAGGGTAGGCAGGAATAGAGCCAACCACATTGGCTTTAGGATTGATAGGATAAACGGGGCCATTGAAACGGTTATGAACCAGATATTCTAAAATCCGGGAGCCGATGCTGTTAGGGTCACGTGAGGCACCAATAATCGCTACGCCTCGAGGCTTAAAAAACGGCCTGATAGAGGCGACCGTGGCAATACGCTCACGCATTTCAAAGCTCTCAACACTTTCCCGGTTTGGCAAAATGGAAAAGCTGACATCAACATAGCCACCGTCACGGTCTTCATGAACCGGAAAACCACTTGTTTTAAAGAGTTCGCGCATTTGCCGATTGCTTGCTTCAGTGGGGCCATAAAAATGGCTGATCCCATAGCGAACGGCAACCAGTGCCAGGCGCTCGAGCAGCAGCGTACCCAAACCTTTGCCCTGATATTTATCATCAACCAGAAAAGCAACTTCGGCGGCACTTGCCTCTGGATTATCACGGATGTAAAGACCGTGAGCGATAATCTGAGGTTTGTCGGCATCTCCAGTTAAGACAATAAGCGCAAGTTCTTGACTGGCGGGGCCGAGTTTTAATAGCTGTTTGGCACCCAGTTCATAAGAGACTTCACCAAAAAAACGGTGGGTGCGGGCATCTTGCGAGACACGCTCGAGTAAATCGACCAGCAGGGCCTCATCTGAGGCCTTGACCGGGCGGAGTTCGGCGGTCATGCCATCGCGCAGGATAACCTGACCTTTTTCTACCGGGCCTTGGGGAAGGGGGGCTTGATATAGATAGTCTGACATGCGTACATCATAAAGGCTAATCGTATAGAGGACGTAAGGTATTTTCTGGCATTGGCGCCCTTGACTTGTGCTAAGGCTTAGGGAAAGTTAAAAATGGCTTTCTGGAACAGAGTATATTGAGTAGCCTTATTCCATCGTGAGGCACAAGGGTTAAACTTCAACGGTCACAAAGCTCATTCACACGGCATTCACAAAGGCTTCGCCTGTATTTCATAGCTTCCTTTCTAAACTTGTCTCAAGCTTGAGCAAAGCTCAGGCATAGTGAAAGGAGCCAGTTTATGGCACATGCATTTGGATACGGACACGCCTTTGGTTTTGGTCTTGGATTTCTAAATTTTATAGGAACCTTAGTCTTTTTCTTCTTCATGATTTGGGCACTCAAGATGGTTTTTGCAGGCTCGAGGTTTGGACCGGGTCGCTCTTGCGGCGGGCACTGGCGGCAGAAAATGGCCGAGCGTTACCGTCACTGGTCAGAGGAATCTGATGCTCCTGCGCATCACCCAGATGGGGCTATGAAAGTCGCGAGAGACCGCCTGGCTAGTAGTGAGCTTAGACCCGAAGAATTTGAAACCATCAAACAGGGCTTAAAAGACTCGCAACCTGAAGCAGGAGATCACTTCCGCCGCCATGATAGTGCGCTTGCTACCGCAAGACTACGCTTTGCCAAAGGTGAATTAAGCCGTGAAGAGTTTGATGCGGTAAGAAAAGCCCTGGCTTAAGCTTTTGACTAAACCAGCCCTTCTTACTAAACTTAAGCAAAGGAATGGACTGAGCTTGTCTCAGTCCTAATTTGTCATGACTGCAACCATACTTATTGTAGAAGATGAAGCCAGACTCGCCGAAATCCTCGAGGACTATCTCAAGCGAGAAGGTTATCGCACCGAAAGGGCCAAAGATGGCCTGAGGGCACTCGAGCTCTGGCGGGCTGCTCAGCCAGACATGATTCTTCTAGACCTCATGCTGCCAGAACTGGACGGTTTTGAAGTGGCCCGGCGGATTCGCGCTGAGTCAGATGTACCCATCATTATGCTGACCGCTCGAGATGAAGAAATTGACAAGTTGCTGGGGCTTGGCCTGGGTGCCGATGACTACGTGGTGAAACCTTATAGCCCGCGTGAAGTGGTGGCCCGCATTAAAGCTGTACTCAGGCGCTCGAGCGGTCAGCTGCTTGCCCCAGAGGTTTATGAAGTGGGCGTTATTCGGGTAGATCTGGCACGTTATATTACGACTTGTGAGGGGGAAGAAGTTGATTTGACGCCTGCCGAACTCCGCTTGCTTGCTGCTTTAGCCAAAGATGCACCCATGGTGAAAGGGCGTCCTGAACTTCTGGCGGCCTCGGGTGACGCAGAAAGGTTTGCAGATGAGCGCGTGGTTGATGCGCATGTCAAAAATATTCGTAAGAAGCTGGGGAACTGCGGCGAAAAGCTCGAGACCATTCGTGGTGTGGGCTACCGCCTGAGGGCCTGATATGCCAAAGCGTAAAAATTGCAAACCGGGCCGTGAGCATGCTTATTATTTCCGCCGTTCTCCCCTCACTCAGGAGGAAGGCGAAACCTGGCGTCACAAAAGCCCCTTTGTTTACCGCGAGGAAATGAAGCGGCGGCACGCAGAAATGTGGCGAGAGCGGCGCTGGGGTGTGCGGCGCAGGCTAAGTGCCATGTTTGCTTTTGTGGCCCTGGCAGCCGTAGGCATAACCACCTGGTTTACGCTGGGGGCTGTTTTCGGGGCACAACAGGAACTTTTTTCGCACATGACTACGCGCAGCGGTGATTTTCAAATCGCTAAGGAAGCGCTGGCTCGAGTCACACGAACTGCCTTTATTGCTGGGTTGCTTTCTTTTTTTCTGGCGTCTTTTGTAGCAGGCATTGCTACTCGGTTTCTGACGCAGCCGCTCAAAGCCTTAACCGATGGGGCGCGGAAACTGGCAGCTGGGGAGCGGGGTATCAGACTTGACTTACCCCCTGCACGAGATGAACTGAGGGTCTTGACTCTTGCCTTTAATGGTCTGGTTGAAGGGCTTGAAGAACAAGAGGCCTGGCGGCGCAATATGGTCGCTGATATTGCCCATGATTTACGTACTCCCTTAGCGGTTTTGCGCAGTGAAATAGAAGGTATGCAAGATGGTGTTGTAAAACAGGATAGGGCGAGCCTCGAGCGCTTGCACACCGAAGTTATGCTGCTGACCCGCCTGGTGGCAGATTTACGCACGCTTTCTCTGGTAGAAAGTGGTGGTATTTCCTTAGCCTTTGAGAAGGTGAGCGTAAAGACCTTTCTCGAACGAATAAGCACTGGGTTTTCGCTAAGGGCTCAGGAACTAGGCTCGAGCCTGGAGCTTGACATCTACCCGGAAAATCTAAGTACCAGGTTTGACCCCGAACAAATGACTCGAGTCTTAAGCAATCTGATAGATAACGCCCTGCGCTATGCCAGCCCTGGAACCATCGAAATAAAAGCCAGAAGATTTGAAGAAGGTCTTAAGTTGAGTGTGCGAGATCATGGCCCAGGTTTACCCCAGGAAGCACTCGAGCAGGTTTTTGAACGGTTTTACCGTACCGACCGGGCGCGTACCAGTCGCAAAGAGGGCTCGGGTCTTGGTTTAGCGATTGCCAGAGCGATTGTCGAGGCACATGGGGGCAGGCTCGAGGCGGAAAATCACCTTGAGGGTGGAGCGCTATTTAGTCTTAGTCTGCCAGATGCCTCGAGTAGACAGTAGGACCATAGTCTGAGGCATCATCCTGATGACTTTTTTAGACTGACTTTGGCAAGCGGTGCGCTACCTAGCTTGCCGAGGTGAAAACTCATGATACTGTCAAATCGCATGTCAACTTCGTCTGTTTTTGATACTCAGCACCGAACGCTAACTACTGGCATTTTGCTGGTTATAACTCTGGTGGCGTTTGAAAATCTGGCGGTGGTTACCATCGCACCAACGATTGCCCGGTCACTCGAGGGCCTCTTGCTTTATGGCTGGGTTTTTAGCGCTCAGCTTTTGTCTTCACTTTTTAGCATTGTCGTGGCGGGGCAGGCCGCTGATAAATACGGGCCAGCGAGACCGTTTATTATTGGCCTGGTTTTATTTACCCTGGGTTTGATTGTGGCTGGTTTTGCCACTTCCATGTACTTTTTGATTTTAGGGCGTATCTTACAGGGGCTGGGTGGTGGCGCCGTGACGGTGGCGGTGTATGTTGCTGTTAATTTAGCCTATAGCGATCAGATTCGGGCACGCATGATTGCCTTTATGTCGACTGCCTGGGTCGTGCCTGCTCTTGCTGGACCCGCTGTTGCCGGTTTGGTTGCCCAGTGGGTTGGTTGGCGCTATGTCTTTTTGGGCATGTTGCCCCTCATTGCGGTGGTTGCGCTTATGACCATACAGCCCTTTTTGGCACTTAGACGAAACAAACAGGTTGAAGCTGCCAAGACACGTCTTGCCCTGCTCATTGTGCTGAGCGCTGGGGTGCTACTGGCAGGGCTGAGTATGGAAATCGGCTATCTCTTCTGGCTGATGGTGCTAGGGGGGCTGGTCGTTTCTATTCCGAGTCTGCATCGACTTCTACCGGGTGGAACCTTGACCTTAGAAAAGGGACTGGGTGCGCTGATTGCTGCCAGAGGCTTTTTTTACGCCTCATTTGTTGGGGTTGAAGCGTTTATTGCGCTCATGCTGACTTCGGTACATAGCTTCTCGTCGGCAACAACGGGCTTTGCCATTGCTACCGGGGCGATAAGCTGGACGCTGGGTTCCTGGACACAGGACCGCTGGGATAAGTTTGCACCTCAACAAAGGCATTTGCGCATTTTTGTGGGCTCGAGCATTATGACCCTGGGCTTAACCCTGCAACTGGTTTCGCTTTACGCCAGCCTTTTGCCTCTGGTCATTACTTTAGTTGGCTGGATGCTGGCAGGTTTTGGTATTGGTCTGGCCCACTCAACCACCTCGGTCCTTGCTTTTGCCCTGGCGCCTGAGGGCGAGGAAGGCC
>JAGQHN010000005.1:28610-37339 GCA_020431825.1 Trueperaceae bacterium
AGGTTTCCTCAGGCTTACAGTTAGCAGATACCTTTTTAGCTGCCTTATCGACTGGGGTAGGCGGCGCGCTATTTGCCTATGCAACAAGGCAGAACTGGTCAGAGCAAACGGGCATTATGCTGGCATTTGTCTTTAGTCTGACGCTGTCAGTTTTGAGTATCGTCTCTGCCCTGCGCATAGGGCCAGTCACAAACGCTGAGCAGGTAGCCGTTGACCCACACTGAAGCCCTCGAGTTTCTTTCGCCGCTGGCTATAGCAGCAGGGGAGAGCTGGGCTGACCTGGGGGCAGGCACGGGTGTATTTAGCCGGGCTTTGGCGGACTTCGTAGGTAAAACCGGTAAGGTCTATGCGCTAGATAAAAATGCAGCAAGTCTCAGGCAGCTTCGAGATCAAAATGGGCAAATAGAGGTTTTGCAGGGAGATTTTACCCGGCCTTTACACCTGCAAAACCTGGACGGTATTTTGCTTGCCAATTCCCTGCATTATGTAAGGCGTCAGGCAACCCTTCTGACAGGACTCCAAACCAATCTTAAGCAAAACGGGCAAATCGCCATCATCGAATACGAATCGCGCACGCCTAACCCCTGGGTGCCTTACCCCATTAGCTTTTCAAAGCTCGAGCACCTCGCTGAGCGGCTTAATATAAGCCCACCTGAAAAACTGGCGACTCGAGCTTCTCGCTATCATGGAGAGATGTATCTGGCTGTTTTGTTCCAAAGAATAAGGTAGAATACAAGGTGGGTAATCTACCATTGAATGAAAGGAAAAAAGTTTGTTTTACTTAAAAAAGGTAAACAAACTTCCCCTTTTATCTATTTTTGAAATATTGTTGACAAAAGTCTAAATCCGGGCTTATGGTAGAGTAAATAAAACTAATTTTTCGTTGAGTGAGTGTTCCATTACCTGAAAAATCAGTCAGCGGGCAAGTTTAGCTGTGTGGGAGATAGTTTATATGACAAGCGAGCCCCTAGTTGCCTACAAAGTCTTTTTGGACAATCAAGATCTAGGCCAGGAAGAAGCGCGGCGCCGTTTGGCCAAAGTGCAATCTTTTTTAGACTGGCTAAAAGATACTGGGAATGACGAAGATACAGCTGCCTATCAACTCTATCTTGAAGATGAGCAGCAGCTAGCCAGTACTACCGTTACCAAACATCTTGAAGAGATAGAGTCTTTTTTGGCCTGGAAAACGGAACTGGAAAAGATTAACACCCAGGGCTATGTGGTGGGCATTGGGGCATCGGCGGGGGGGCTCGAGGCCTTAGAGCGTTTTTTTGGTAGTCCCGATGTCAGCCCTGACCTGGCTTATGTGGTCATACAGCATTTGTCGGCAGATTTTAAAAGCATGATGCCCGAAATTTTGGCTCGAGTTACTGACCTGCCTATCAAAGTGATTGAAAATTATATGACTATTTTGCCGGGGCATATTTATCTTAATAATCCGCGTTCGGAAATCAAAATTCAGGATGATAAATTTATTCAGGAATCGATTGCAGATGACAGCTTTTTGCATTTACCCATCAATAGCTTTTTAAAATCTCTGGCCAATGAGAAAAAAGATAAGGCGGTAGCTGTCATTCTATCGGGTACAGGTAGAGATGGCAGTTTGGGTGTGGTAAGCATACAAGAAAAGGGTGGCCTGATTATTGCCCAGGACGCAGCCTCTGCCGTTTACCCGAGCATGCCAGAAAGTGCGGCGCTGCACGGCCCTGCGCATCTGGTCTTAAATCCGGTAGATATGGCCGCAGCAATAAATACCTATGTGCAAACCAAAATCTTGCCCATGCAACAAAAGATGCTCGAGTCCTCGGTGACGGGTGAAAATGCTTATTCTTATTTATTATCGCTGCTGCAACGTGAGTATGGCATTGATTTTGCGCAGTACAAAGACAGTACCCTGCTAAGGCGTATTGAGCGGCGTATGAATCTGGCAAATATGCCAAATATGGAAGATTATGCCATTAGTTTGCAGGATAATCCTGATGATCTTGATGCGCTTTACCGTGACATGCTTGTCGATGTCACTTCGTTTTTTCGCGATGATGAAGCCTTTAACGCTTTGCAAACTCTGGTGGTACCTGCCGTTATAAGTAAAAAGTCTGATGGAGATATGTTGCGCCTCTGGGTAGCAGCTTGCGCCTCTGGTGAAGAGGCGTACTCAATCGCCATGCTGTTTCAGGAAGAAATTGAGCGGCAGAATAAAGACATCGAACTCAAGGTTTTTGCTACAGATGCCCATAAAGGATCGATTTTACGGGCCAGCTTGGGAAACTATGATCAGTCCAAACTGACCGCCCTGCCTGAAGCCTTTCTGCACCGCTATTTTGAAAAGCATGCCGATGGTTACACTGTCAAAAAGGCACTAAGGCAAAAAATTATTTTTGCACCGCATAATCTGCTTTCTGATAGCGGCTTTTCTAATCTGGACTTTGTCAGTTGTCGCAATATGCTGATTTATTTAAAGCCAGAGGCGCAGATGAAGATACTTCATCTGTTTAGCAATGGCCTGCGGCTTGACGGCATTCTCTTTTTAGGCTCGAGTGAACATCTGGGTATATTGCAGGATCATTATGACCCGATTAGTGAGAAGTGGCGCATTTATAAAAAAGTACGCTCTTTGCCATTAGGTCAGCACAGCATGAGCCGCCTGATCCCCAGGCTTAGTAGCTCGAGTGCAAGTGTCAAAGGGGGGAAGTCAGCAAGCTGGGAAAGAGATCTCATAAAAACGCTGGTAAAAAGCGGCTTTGTGGTTGACTCCCACGGGCAACTTTTAGAAATCATAGGTGAGGCCAGACATTTTTTAAAATTAAAAGCGGGTCGTGCCAATTTGACGCTAGGAAATTTGCTGGAAGAGCCTTTAGCCAGTGTTGTCAAAACAGGCTTATTTGGAGTGCACAGCTCCTCTGAACCACTTAGTTTAACCGGTATCGAAGTTGAACCAGGCGAACCCTTGCAGGAAATCACGATTATCCCGTTTGAAAGTCAGGTCGGAGATGCCAATGTCAGGCATTATTTGATTGACTTTAAGCCCGAGGAAGAGGGAAATACCAAGCCAAGTTTAGAATTAACCACGATGGATGTTGACCGCGTTGTCGGCCTCGAGCGTGAGCTCGAGTTCACCAGAGAGAGCTTACAGGCTTCTCTGGAAGAACTTGAAACCAGTAATGAAGAGTTGCAATCAACCAATGAGGAACTGCTGGCGTCCAACGAAGAATTACAATCAACCAATGAAGAGCTAAGCTCTGTGAATGAAGAGCTGATAACCGTCAATGCCGAGTTTCAGGCCCAAAACAAGCGGCTAAATCAAAGTAATAACGATCTGGAGAATCTGCTAAAGAACTCCAAGACGATCGCTATCTTTTTGGGTAAAGACATGCTTATACGCATGATTACACCTGCAGCCAGTGAATTGTTTGGGCTGCTGCCTTCTGATGTGGGAAGACCCATCAGTCATTTTTCTACCTTTTTGCATTTTGGGCACCGAGTGCTTGAAGATCTTTGCGAAGAAGCGCTTCAGGGAACTCAGACGACCCGCCTGGTGTCGCTCGAGGATAAAAGGCTTGAACTCACCGTTTTGCCCTATGAAACCCCCGAAGAAGAGTTTGATGGCATTATCTTAAGCTTTGCCGATGTCACAGGGGCCATACAGGAAACGGTTAGTTCCTTTAAGGTAGAACTCGAGACCTTGAAACATCTGGGTCTACTTTTTCCAGGCATTTTTTCTTATTACGACATGATAGAGGAGAGGGCGCTTTATGCCAGTAAGGATGAGGGGTCGCTACTTGGCTACGCTCCAGGAGTTGTGCAAACAAAGAATTTTGGGTTACTGAATATCGTTCATCCAGATGATCTGGACTTTTGCCGGAGCAAGTTAGATGAGATAAGAGACGCAGATCTGGATGAGCTGATTGTGTTTGACTACCGCCTGAGAAATCAGCAAGGAGAATGGAAGTGGTTCAGAACGCACGCTATGCCAGTTTCCCATAATGCTGAAGGTAAAGTACATATGTTACTCAGTTACCGGAAAAATGTTGATGCTGTTAAACTGCTAGAACTTGGAGAGTCCTCAGATCCCCACTAAATGCAGCACTTCCAAAGCAGCTTAAAAGAGTTTGACCTGTCTTAGTTACCTTGGTCATGTGAGAAAATTCTATGAAATTTCTCATGGTTCAGGATGAAAAATTCGCTTAAGTTATAGCTACTAAACCGCGCTTTACAACCACTTGGGCTGGATATTTAGGCAGAGTATGAGGCGTTTTAGGTATTGGCCAAAGCAAACCGTACAATTAGAGGAAGCAGGGTAAAGAATTGAGGGAAAAATGGTTCAAAATGAACCAATCGCCAGTTTATACGCGAGTCAATTCTCAACTCAGTCAGGACAGCTCGAGCACCTTATTGCGATTGGTTATTCGGCAGGTGGACTTGAAGCCTTTGCTGCTTTTTTAAACGCTTATCAGCCCTTACCCAAAACCAGTTTGATTCTTATTCAGCATGGTCAGGAAGGTGCTGAAGCGGGTTTATTAGCTTATCTGGAAGACCTGACCAAGTTATCCGTAAAACTACTTGAAACGAATGAGCGGTTAAGGGCGGGCTTTCTTTATCTGGTGCCCAACCAGCTGAATTTGAGTTTTAAAGAGGGTCAGGTCAGGCTGAGTCGCTACAGCAAATTTCCCACCCTTAAGCTAGCTATAGATCATGGTTTTAAGGCACTTGCTGAGAGCCAAAAACTAGCTCTCACTGCTATTGTCTTTTCTGGTGCGGGTAGTGACGGTGCCAAAGGAATGAAAGCCATATGCAATGCCGGTGGCCTATGCCTTGCTCAAGACAGTGAGAGTGCCAGCTACAGCAGTATGCCCGATGAGGCCGCAAAGCTGACCAGTGCCCAGCGACTAGGGCCAGCCGCTATGCCAGAGTATATTGCCAGGCAGCTCGAGGCCAGTGGTGTTTTTCAAGCAGACGCTCTTTATCAGCTAGGGCCAGACTATGAAGCCATTTTGCAGGTGCTTGCTGAGAAGCAAGGTTTTGACTATCGCCAGTACCAGGCTGCAAATTTATCGCGGCGATTGCAGTACCGGCTCGAGCAACTTAAGCTGAGTCCAGAAGTCTATCTCAAGCGTCTGACTCTAAACGAAAATGAACAGCAAGCTTTGCTGGAGAGTCTGCTGCTTGTCGTCACCGAATTTTTTCGGGACACCCAGGCTTTTGACTATCTGCAAATGGAAGTTATCAGCAAACTGGTTCAAGAAGACAGGGAGCTTAGGCTGTGGGTAGCGGGTTGTGCCACCGGACAGGAGGCGTATAGTCTAGCTATCTGTTTGCTTGAGGCCTACAGCGCTTATAAACTGCAGCCCAAGTTTAAAATCTTTGCCAGCGATATCAGCAAAAAGGCACTAAAAAGAGCCGGTCAGGGCAGGTATACAAGTGCTGATTTACTTGCGGTACCTGAAAGCTTTTTGCAGAGCTATTTTGAACCTCAGGGAAATGATTTTATGGTCAAAGAGAGCTTGCGCAAACATATTATTTTTGCAGATCATCACCTGCTGCTTAACCCGCCGTTTACTCGAGTAGATTTAATCAGTTGTCGTAATCTGCTGATTTACTTTAATGAAGAGGCCAGACAGCAAATTCTTGCTCGCTTTCACTTTGCCCTGACCCCTGAAGGCTATTTGTTCCTTGGACCAAGTGAGAGCACACAGCCCTTTGATAAAGGCTTTAAAGCAATAGAAGTAAACTGGAAAATTTACCAGAAACGGCTGGCGAAACGCTCCCTGGCAGCTCAGACTCTGATCGACTTAGGACAGCCCAAAAAGCGCTCCGAACTGCAACCCAGGCGTTTCTCAAAACAGCAACTCCGTACTGAACTGCTCAGTCAAATTGCTCAGGAAGGCTTTTTGCTAAATCAGGATTTTCATGTCATAGAAACCTTTGGCAGAGCCTACGACCTCCTTAGTTTTAACGAGGGAAGTGCAGATTTGAGTTTGGCCTCAATGCTCCCCTCCTTTCTCCGGGCTAGCATTCAGCTTTATTTACGGCGGCTCAGTCAGAACAAGGAGGCAAGCTATACCCAGCTCGAGCATCAAGGACAGCTCTATTACCTCAGCTTTAGCCATATAGGACTTTCTGCCATAGAGTTTTATTACTTTGTTGGTGTACATCGTCTAGAGGCTTTATCAGCAGAGAGCCGAGAGCCTGAACTTAACACCTACAGCGGTAAAGAGTCGGAGCGCATCTTAGCTCTGGAAATAGAACTCGAGCGCAAAGATAAACAACTACAACATGTGATAGAAGAGCTCGAGACCTCCAATGAAGAACTGGTGGCTATCAATGAAGAATTAACTGCCGCTAATGAAGAGAGCCAGGCGGTCAATGAAGAGTTGCAATCTGTTAACGAAGAACTGCATACCGTCAATGCTGAATACCAGGACAAACTTCATGCTGTTACCCAGGCCAATAATGACCTGATCAACCTGCAAAATGTTGCCGAAGTCGGCATCATTTTTCTTGATAAACATTTGCGGGTTCGCTCTTACTCGCCGATGCTGGCAAAGCGCTTTAATATGTTCCCTCAGGATATAGGGCGGCGTATTGAGTATCTGACTCTTAATTTAAAGCTCGAGCCCAGAGCTTTTAGAGCCATTCTGGACCGGGTGATAGAAGCAGGAACACCGCAAGAATTTGAAGCCTATGACGCGAACGACACCCCTTACTGGTTGCGCATTATGCCCTATCTGAGTTCAGAAGGCCAGTGTGATGGGGCTGTCATGTCGCTAACTGAGATTACTCAGCTCAAGCAAACCCAAAAACGGCTTGAAGAAAAACACCGCTTCTCGGAAAATCTCATCGCTGCAACCCCGGGTATAAATTATATTTATACCTTTGGAAAAGGACGTACCAGTTTTGCTGGCAATAGCTTTCCGAAGGTGCTTGGTTACACTACGGTTGACGAAAGCAGCAACCCCAGCTTTCTGCTTGATCTGATGCACGCAGACGATAAAAAACGGCTTGATGAACATAACCAGCGCTTGCAGCTAAGTAAGTCTGGCGAGGCCATTTCTTTTGAGTTTCGGGTTAGGCATGCCAAGGGTCACTGGGTCTGGCTCGAAACGAGAGAAACGGTGCATCACCGTGACAAAGAAGGCAAGATGCTGCAAGTTCTAGGCATAGCTCTTGATATATCAAGTCGCAAGCATATAGAAGAGCGTCTTCAGTATGATGCCCTACATGATGGTCTAACTGGTCTGCGAAATCGCATTGCATTTATTGAGCATCTCGAGCAGGCCCACCGGGATTTCTTGCGCTACCCTGATCAGAATTATGCGGTCTTGTTTGTTGATCTGGACCGATTTAAAGCTATAAATGATGGTTTTGGTCATGTAGCAGGCGATTTTATTCTTAAAGTGGTAGCCCAAAGGTTAAAAGAGCATTTTCGTGAGGCCGATATCGTGGCGCGGCACAGTGGTGACGAGTTTTTGATTTTGCTAAAACATATTGTTTCAGAAAAGGAAACAGAAACGTTGGCGCGGACTTTAATCGAAAGGCTCGAGCAGCCCATCAGCTTTAATGACAATGTGCTGGAGATTTCTGCCAGCGTTGGCATTGCTATGGCTAATCCTCAGTTAAGTTCTGCTGAGTCACTCATCGGCTCTGCCGACATAGCCATGTATAAATCAAAGGCCGATAATGGCTCAAGTGTGCACGTCTTTGATGATACCTTGCACCTGGAATCTCAGGAGCGCTTCAACCTGGAACTCGAGCTGCGTCAGGCCCTTCGCGACCGCAAACTGAGGGTCTACTATCAGCCCATCGTTGACGCCAGGACGGGTGAAACTGTGGCACTCGAGGCCCTTGCACGCTGGCCGCAAGCAGATGGATTTGTACCTCCCAGCAAATTTATCCCATTAGCTGAGTCAACAGGGCTCATTGACAAAATTGATAAAAGCATTTTTAAACAGGCTGTGGCCTTTTTAGGCAAATTACCAGATGAGCGCATAAAAATCCATTTGAATCTTTCGGCAAAGCACCTCAGTCACCCTGGCATCATCGACTTTTTGTTAAATCCTGAGGTTAATCCAGAGCGGCTTTGTCTTGAAATCACCGAAAGTCAGCTGTTTACCCGCGAAGTAAAAACCCTGGAACTTCTGGGCGAATTGGGTGAATTGGGTTATGAACTCGCTATCGATGATTTTGGCACGGGTTATTCCGCTCTGTCTTATTTACAAAGTATGCCTACCAAGACCCTAAAAATTGACCGCAGTTTTGTGCAGTGCGCCAATGAAAACGACCGCTCGAAGAAGATAATTGCCGCGATCGCCCATCTAGCTAAGGCTCTTGATTATGAAATTGTCGCTGAAGGCGTAGAAACCAAAGAGCAGCTCGAGCTGGTCAAGGCGCTGGAAATTGACTATGTTCAGGGCTATGTTTTTGCCAAACCCTTAAGCCCTGAGGCGTGCCGTGACTGGTTAAAGCAGGCGAAGCTAGACGGTCAAAATAAGCCTCGAGCTTAGGCTTAAACAAGCTCGAGCCCAAGTGCCAGTGCTTCGCCGCCGCCTATGCAGATACTGGCCATGCCGCGCTTTTTCCCTTGCAGCTTTAGCGCATTGAGTAAGGTAACCACTATTCGTGCACCAGACACTCCTATCGGGTGACCAAGGGCAATGGCGCCGCCAAGGACATTGACTTTTTCTGGAGCAAGATCAAATGCCTTCATGGCTGCCATAGGAACCACGGCAAAG
>JAGQHN010000005.1:37438-70002 GCA_020431825.1 Trueperaceae bacterium
AAATAGCTTATGCATGGCGTCAACCGGGGCAACCGGAAACTCCTCTGGGGCTCTGGCATGACTGCTATAGCCTTTGATCTGCGCCAGAATCGGTAAGCCCCGCTCCTGGGCATAAGCCTCACTTGTCAGGATGAGAGCAGCCGCACCGTCATTTATGCTCGAGGCATTGGCAGCGGTTACGGTTCCTCCTTCTTCAAAGGCCGGACGCAAGCCAGGTAATTTGTCAAAGTCGACGCGTGCAGGCCCTTCATCTTCGCTGATCACGCTGACATTGCCCTTGCGGTCAGTGACTTCAACCGGACATATCTCCTTAGCAAAACTGCCGTCGCTGATTGCCTCTTGCGCTCGCCGAAAGGATCTTATGGCAAATTCATCCTGAGCTTCGCGGCTAAACTCATAGTCTCTGGCGCAGCGTTCCGCGCATGAGCCCATATGCTTATGATTATAAACATCCCATAGCCCGTCATGAATCATAGAGTCAATCAGGGTTTTATCGCCCATGCGCAATCCTGATCTTGCTCCTGGAATGAGATAAGGGGCGTTGGTCATAGACTCCATACCACCCGCAACAACAACCTTTGCGTCACCCAGTGCAACCGCTCTGGCTCCCTGAATGATGGCTTCGAGCCCACTGCCACACATTTTATTGAGCGTTACCGCAGGGGTCATTTCTGACAGTCCGGCAAAGATGGTGGCCTGCCTTGCAGGTGCCTGTCCCATGCCAGCTGATAACACATTCCCCATAAAGACATAGTCAATTTCGTTCGCTTCGAGACCTGTACTTTGCAGAGCTGACTTGATTGCCACCGCCCCAAGTTCTGAGCCTTTAACTGAACTAAACCCACCCTGAAAAGCTGCAATCGGTGTTCGAATTGCAGCAGCAATAACCACTTTCATAGCTAGTCCCACCTTATCAACCCTTCAAATGGCATTAGTTTACCCTGCGACCCCGGTAAAACCTAATTGTGTTCTTGTGTAACAAAGGTGTGCTTGACGAAACCAGGGAGCGTAGGCAGTTTGCTATTTGCCCTTTAATGCCTATGTCAGAATGAAGCTACTAAGTTGAGCTTGTTTGAGCCCTTCTGAGGAGCATGCATGACCACCCTGAGCACCGAACTATTTCGTACCCTCATAGAGCAGCACCCCATAGATACTGCTCTGGTTTTAGAGCGCTATCCCTATGAAGAAAGCTGGGGGCTACTTGCACAGTTGCCCCTCGAAACCCAGGCAGAAATTGTTGAGGCTTTTCACAGTGAGTATGCTGCCGAGCTTCTTTTAGCACTCAATTCTGAACAGCGATTTGCCCTTATTCGTGAACTTCCTTCACAAATTAGCAGTGACATCCTCGAGCATTTCTCAGACCCGCTGCGTGAAGAAGTAGTGACAGCCTTGCCCAGTCTGCACCAGGAGGAACTCGAGCTTTTAGATAGTTTTGAGGATGATACCGCTGGCAGCCTTATGAACCCGGAATTTACGGCGCTGCGCGAAGATGCAACGGTAACCGATGCTATCAGGCGCTTGCGGCGACTCTCGCTCTTAGGTCGTAGTCCGTCTTATATCTATATAGAAAATGATGAGGGGCAACTTACAGGTGTCCTTATGATGCGCGATCTGGTCTTGAGTCAGCCCAATTTGAAGCTTCGTAGCATTATGATTCAGAACGTTATACGCGTGTATACCGATGATTCACTAAATGATGTGGCACGTTTGTTGCGGGAAAAGCGGCTCCTGGCCGTGCCTGTTGTTAATGATAAAGAGGAGCTGCTCGGGGTGATTAGTGGTACGGAACTGGTTGAAGAGTTACAGGAAGAAGGCTTCGAAGATGCCCAGAAAATGTTTGGTGCGGGTTCCGATGAGCATGCGACATCTGCGGTCAGGTTTTCTATCAGTAAGCGTTTGCCCTGGCTCGAGGTCAATCTGATTACGGCGTTTATGGCTGCGGCTGTGGTGGCTTCCTTTGATGGCTTGATTGCCCAGATCACCATTCTGGCAGCCTTTTTGCCAGTCGTAGCTGGGCAAAGTGGTAATGCCGGAGCACAGGCTCTAGCCGTTATGCTGCGCTCTCTGGCCATGAATGAAGTCGACCCCAAAATGCCTCAGTTTGTTCTGCGCAAAGAGGCGCTGGTTGGTTTGGTCAACGGGGTATTAACGGGTCTCTCGGCTGCTGTTGTTGCCTACTTTGTCAGCAAGAGTTGGGCACTTGCGCTGGTGGTGCTACTTGCCATGACAGTAAACCTGGTCGTAGCTGGTCTGGCTGGTGCGGGCATTCCTATTCTTATGCAAAGGCTCAATCAGGACCCGGCCCAGTCAAGCAATATTATTTTGACAACGGTTACCGATGTTCTGGGTTTTGCTACTTTTTTAGGGCTGGCCCTTTTGGCCAAACCGTATTTATTAGGCTTATAGGAGTTTGGGTCTTTCTTCCTACAGGTGTTTGACCGCTGAGATCAGTTGCTCACTCGCTGCTTCGGGAAACTCGAGCCTCCATCTTTCGGCAAGCTCCTGCGCTATCGGAACAAAAAGATTCATCGGGTGCTCGAGGTTAATTTGGAGGTTGGCTTGAAAGAAATAACAACCAATTATCATTGTGCGCAAGCCTTAATCTGATTCTATGCATGTGGGAAGTGCGACCCTGACAGCATGGTGAACTAATACCGATTCCGTTTAATTCCTTGCTTAATGCAAGGAATTAAATGCGAGTAAAACGAGAAGAATCGGACAAAAAGATGTTTATTTCATTAGGGATATTATGGGAATCCGTATAACTGCACAAAATCTGCTAGACCGTCAAATTCGTATTGCTTCCAAACAAAGGATTAGAGTAACAGTATCATCTTATATCTTAGAGTCGCGCTTAATAGTGTTCATGCCTGGCTAGGAGCCAAAGATATCTGGAAGTTGTTCATATTCGACCAGAACCTCTCTGGGTTTACTGCCCTGGTGGGGGCCGACTACATTGAGCGCCTCGAGTGAGTCAATCAGTTTGCCTGCTCTGGCATGCCCAACCTGCAAGCGCCGCTGTAATCTTGAAACACTGGCCTGACCCTCGGCGATGACAATTTCGGCGGCTGCTCGCAATTTATCATCATTCCAGTCAACAAAACCGGTGGCATCACTGTCGTCGAGGCTGGGCGGTTCAAAGTCAGAACCATATGCCTCAACAAAGTCATCCTCAAAGAATTGCCTGCGCAAAAAGGCTGCTACATTGACCAGCTCTGACTCGGTAATAAAGGGTCCTTGCAGGCGCATGGGCTTAACCATGCCCGGCTGGTTATAGAGCATGTCACCAGAACCAATCAGACGTTCAGCACCCATGGTGTCTAAAATGGTTCTCGAGTCGTGTCCAGAAGATACGGCAAAGGCCATACGCGCAGGTACATTAACTTTAATCAGCGAGGTTAGTATGTCAACACTAGGTCTCTGTGTTGCCAGGATCAGGTGCATGCCGGTTGCTCTGGCCATCTGCGCCAGTCGCATAATCGCGCTTTCCACTTCTTTTGGACTGGTAATCATCAGATCAGCCAGCTCATCAATCACAATGATGATAATGGGCATGGGAGGCAAATCCATATTTTTGGCCTTTTCATTGTACTGGTCAATGGTCTTGGCACCAATTTTGCTCATCATTTTGTAGCGCCGTTCCATGTGCGCTACTGCCCCTAGCAGCACGCCAGCAGCGTCATTTGGATTGGTGACAACGGGTTGCAGCATATGAGGAATGCCGTCATAGGGGGTAAGCTCGACCATTTTGGGATCAACCATTAGAAAACGTAGTTCGGTAGGTAAGAATTTGTAGAGCAGACTAGCGATAATAGTATTAACTGCCACGGATTTGCCTGAGCCGGTAGAGCCTGCTATCAGCATGTGGGGCATGCGGGCCAGATCGCCGACCTTCATTTCTCCGTCAATGCTTTTCCCTAAAATAATAGGTAGTCTTGCCTTGCTTTTCCTAAACTCTGGTGACGCTGCTGCTTCCCGAAAACGGATAAGGTCACGGTTGGCATTGGGTACCTCGAGCCCAATGACACTTTTGCCCGGTATCGGCGCCTCGATGCGCACACCGCCTACAGCCATGGCGAGAGCCAGATCATCTGACAGATTGGCAAAACGGCTGATTTTTTCACCGGGGGCAGGCTCCACTTCAAAGCGGGTTACTGCAGGGCCGCGGACCGAAGAAACAACCCGGCCCTCGAGCCTGAAGTTAGCAAGGGTTTCATCGATCTTCCGGACTCTCGACTGCACTTCCTGCGCCAGAATGGTGGGGTCTTCATGTGTTTGCTCCCACTCATCTAAAAGATCAAAGGTCGGCAGTTGAATCGGAATGCCGCCAATCTCTGACGTTTCTTGGGGGGTTTTACTGGGGTCAAACTGATCCTTGTCTAAAGCATAGGGAAAGAGGCGCAGTTGCTCTAAATCCTGCTGCAGATGCTGGTGATTATGTAAGGGGGGAAGCGGTCTTTGAAACATCTCAGGTTGGGTTTCAGGCATGGTCACAGGGTCATCTAGCAGGAGTTTAAACTCGGGTTCCGTTTCCTGAGGACTAAAGGCGCTGCCGTCTTGCCACTCATCCTCAAGATTAATACCTCTAGGAATGCCCGCTCTGGTGGAGCGTTCGGCGCTATTTAGCGTTTTTTCCCAGCTCGAGTAATCCAGCAGGGCATTTTTACCCAGTTTGCGCAGTTCTTTGTTGGCTTGCTGGTCGATTTCTTTTAGCTCTTCAGAAACGGGAAATTCGTTCATGAGGGCCTCGAGCCTTAGGCTAAAAGGCAACCAGGGTGCTAAGAGTTTCACCTCATTGGTGCGCTCTTTCAAGGTTTCAATGAGCTTGCCGTAATCATCCAGACGTTTAAAATGCGCTTTCTTTTCCTGCACCAGAGCTCTTGGCGAGCGTCCCATCATTTCTGCACTGCTCTTGTCGCGCTTGAGGCAAAGGTCGTGATAGCGCTCTTCCAGAGCTACTTTAGAGAGCATAAGCGATTGACGGATTTCTTCTAAAGGTTTAGACATCTCGAGGTTGGCAACAAACGGTGCTTCCAGACCTTCATTTAAGATATCAATGCGACCATGAAAATCGGCTATGCCTTCGGCATGGACTCTACGCTCTAATTCCTGAGCCTGCACTTTTCTAAAGCCGTCTACCGCATTTTGCCAGCCGTCAATTTGCAGTGCAATATCATTTAAGTTCTTCCCCTGAGGTTTTTTGAGACCGCGAAGCTGCGCCGCTATAGCCTTACGCCAGCGTGCAACATCTTCATGATTGGGAAAAAGTTCATTCAGGGCTTTAAGGTCGGTGTCGAGTTCTCGTAAATCTTGCTTTATCAGGGCGACATCGGCATAAAAGGCTGCACGGTCGCGCCATTCCTGTCGGGCGAGCATCATACGGCGGGTGGCTTCTCTGGAACCCTGAACAAGTTTAGCCACAAAGCCTCTGGCGCTAAAACCAAGGGGCCAGCGCATAAACAGGTCAATACCCAGACTAAGTACGAAAAAGGCGGCGATAAAACTGAGCCAGCCAGCAAAGCCGGTTAAGGGCTTGCGCAATGTTTGTCCCCAACTGCCACTAAGCTCTGGCCGGGCAAGCATGAGGGTACTCCAGATGCCAAACATAAAGACAAAATAACCCGTGCTTCGCCGCAGGATAAATTTGGGCATGCGGCCAATAAACAAAACAGTGCCGTAGATGAGAAAAGGCCAGGGTAAGAAATAAGCCCCCAGGCCAATGCGCCCGGTAAGTGCCTGTCTGATGCCCTCTCCCCAGTTGCCGGTAGAAAATTGCGGTATAAGAATGGCTAAGAGAAACAGGCCAATGGCTCCTAAGACGAGCCCTACTGCTTCAAAGTCAAAGGCGTTCTTACTGCTGGCTTTTCGTTTACGTGCTCGAGCCACAGCCTAGTTTACCCTGTTCCTTGACTTTCTAAACTTCTGACCACTTACTAAATCGCAAAGAAGATACCTCATACCCAATCCTTATAGCTCAAAAACTAACACAGAATGTTTGCCTTTCCCATTTTGCAGCTATTAAATATGAAGTTTTTCACAAAAGAGCTGTCCTGAGCGTCAGGGTTACTCCCTGGCGAGACGCTCTTGATTCAGCATATTGCACTTTTCAGGGCCAAGGTTTGCTAGGCTATAGCCTTATGGCAAAAGGAAACAAGCTCACTCCCCAATCTCAGGATTTTAGTGCCTGGTATAACGAAATTGTCTATAAAGCTGATTTAGCTGATTTGTCACCTGTTAGAGGTAGTATGGTTATAAAACCTTATGGCTATGCACTTTGGGAAAATATCCAGCACAACCTTGACCAGATGTTTAAAGATACGGGTCATGAAAATCTCTATTTTCCCCTACTCATCCCGATGAGTTTTTTTCAGCGTGAGGCCCATCATGTCGAGGGCTTTTCACCTGAATTAGCAGTCGTTACCCATGCAGGAGGCAAAGAGCTCGAGGAACCCCTGGCCATTCGACCAACCAGTGAAACCATCATTGGTGAAATGTACTCCAAGTGGGTGCAGAGTTACCGTGACTTGCCGCTGCTCTATAACCAGTGGGCCAACGTCTTGCGCTGGGAAATGCGCACCCGCCCCTTTTTACGCACCACCGAGTTTCTGTGGCAAGAGGGGCATACCGCCCACGCAACTGCTGACGAGGCGATGGCCGAGACCAAGCAAATGCTTAATGTCTATACCGAGTTTGCCGAGCATTTTGGGGCTATTCCTGTGATTCGGGGTGAAAAAACCGCAGGTGAGCGCTTTGCTGGCGCGCAAATGACTCTGACCATAGAAGCCATGATGCGTGACACCAAAGCCCTGCAATCAGGGACCAGTCACTATATGGGTACTAATTTTGCTCAGGCGTTTAATATCAGTTTTAATGATGAAAATAACGAGCAGGCTTTTGCCCATACGACGAGTTGGGGCTTATCAACTCGCTTTATAGGTGCCATTATCATGACACATGGTGACGATCAGGGGCTTATTATGCCGCCTCGTCTTGCGCCAACTCAGGTCGTCATTGTGCCAATTTACCGCCGTGATGATGAGGCTGCCAAAGCTCAGGTAATGACTGAAGTTGATAAGCTGGCGAAGCAGCTTAAAGTAAAAAACATAAGAGTGAAAATCGATAGTCGTGAGGGCATGAGCCCAGGCTTTAAATTTAATGAGTGGGAGCAAAAGGGTGTGCCCTTGCGTATAGAACTGGGGCCAAAAGATATTGAACAGGGTACAGCCCTGGTGGCAAATCGTCTAGAGGCTGAAAAAGAAAGCGTCAAACTAACGGAGCTTGCCGACTTGATTCCTGATAAGCTCGAGCATTTTCACAACGCTCTTTATCAAAGGGCCAAAACCTTCCGTGACAGCCATATCTTTGAAGTCAAAGATTACGAAGAATTTAAAGAAAAGGTCGAAGAAGGCTTTGTCTACGCCTCGCACTGCGGTGACCCTGAAAGTGAGCAGCAAATTCAGGAGGAAACCAAAGCGACGGCGCGCTGTATTCCGCTGGAAGGCCCAAGTGCCAAAGGAATTCCTTGTATTCATACCGGCAAAGAAAGTGGTTATGAGCGTAAAGTAATTTTTGCCAAGGCGTACTAAGTAGCGACCTGAGTTCTGGCTATCATGAAACTGCCTGTTTTTCATTCGGGCAGTTTTTAAGTTTTCATGATTTTAGGCTAAACTATACTAACTGCTAGTTCTAACGACTAGGTAAACTTATGAAGCGACCATCACCTCGAGCACGACTCGATACTTTTTTATATTTACCTTTGACCTTAAGCCCTTTATCTCATACTGCTTTACCTGGCTGAGTCATGATGGAAGAAAAAGCCTTTAAAATTAAAGAACAGGTACTCGAGCTTAGTGAGCGCGCGGGGGCAAATGTTCATTTTCTAAAAGCCCGGCGTGAGATGGACATTGCAAGGTTTATCATCTTTGGAGAAAAAGAGCGGGTTTTAACCCTGCCACCCGTCTTTGAAGATATCTTTTCAGAGCAGGCCATTGAGATTATCAGCGCCATGTATCATTCGCAGGATTACACCTTGACCATGGTAGTAACCCAAAAGCTCGAGGCCCATCCACTACATATGCCAGAGCGCAGAAATAAGCTCCTGCGCCTTTATGTAAACTCTGATTCTAAACAAATGGTGTAGCCAAAACGAAGTTGCCTTAAACTCCTCTCATCTGCCTTAAGTGCGGGTTTCGTAGCATGATGCCTGTTAAAGGATGATTCCTGTGAAAGGTCTTCTTGCTTATTTTAGAACTAGCCTGTGGGCAAGAAGCTTTCAGACAACAAAAAAACTTAAGATAAAAGATTGCTTGGTATGATACGCGCAAGTTTAGTTTGGGAAGGACGTTATGCAGTTATTACTTAGTGGGGGACCAGTTCTGGTCGCCATTTTGCTTATTTCTATTTATGGACTTTATATATTTTTTGAGCGGCTATTAAAACTATCGAAAGAGCGCCATGACGCTGACAGCCTTATGACCAGGGTCAATGCCGCTGTAAGCGAGCGAGATCTCGAAGGGGCGCTGGTTGCCTGTGAAAATTTTGGCGGACCCGTTGCCAGAGTCTTGAAGGCTGCCTTACTCAAACTTCCCTATGGTCGCTCTGCGGTTGAAGCCGCTTTTCAAGAAGCCTCGTTGCAAGAAGAGCAAAAACTTACCAGGGGCCTTCGCCCCCTTGCCACAATTGCTCAGGTATCACCGCTCCTTGGTCTCCTGGGTACAGTTACCGGGATGATTATTGCTTTTGCTGAAATATCGCAGCAGGGTACGGGTAATCCTGCTGCCCTTGCCGATGGTATTGGGCAGGCACTGGTAACCACAGCAGCTGGCCTGATTGTCGCTATTCCAACACTGATTGGTCACAACTATCTGGCAAGCACCGTTGATAAAATTCTGACGGAAATTGACCGGCGACGCGAAGAACTCATGGCCAATGTTGCGCAAGCTGTGGCAAGTCGCAAAGAACCCAAACGCGCCTCACGTCCTGCACCACGCCCAGAAGATATGTCTCTTTTGTCTGAAGATATAAGTAGTTTATGAGAAGTAGTCGCCGTTATACCAACCGGGCCCCGGTAGGCATCGATCTAACCTCTATGGTTGATGTGGTCTTTTTGCTGGTCATTTTCTTTATGGTTTCTACGACCTTTATAACGCTCGAGTCTGGCCTGCCCGTAGATTTACCACAAGCACAATCACCGCAAAGCTCTATTTCTGATTTGCCCACGGTGACCATAACCAAAGATTTACAAATTTACCTTTCAGGTGCTCAGGTAGCAGAAGCAGACCTGACGGTAAATCTGAGAACCGTATTAGCCCAGACAGGGCTAAGTGTTGTGGTGCTCCGCGCTGATAAAGATGTGCCTCACGGTACAACTGTTAAAGTTATGGATCTCATTAAACAAGCGGGGGCGCAGCGCATAGCCATTGCAACAGGAGGAGGCTAGTGAATACCTCCTGGCAAGATAAGGATAAGCGCCGTGCTTTTCTGCTCTCTATCCTTATTCATACCCTGGCTCTGCTTGCCTTACTCTGGGCCTGGAATAGGCCTGATGTGGTACCACTCGAGAGCTTTCTGGTCATTGATGTAGGCCCCCCTGCGTTTTCTGAAACCACAACCAATGCAGCCGCCGCTGATGCTCCGGCACCGCAGGCTGCTGAGCCTCTGGTGGCAGCACCCGAGATAGGGGAGCCAGTAGCGCAAACGCCGCCCCCCAGTACGCCGGTACCTCAGGAAGCCCCAGCAGAGGCTACTGAGGTCGCCGAACCTAGCCCAACACCTGAAGTGGCTGAAACCCCGGCACCAGAGCCCCAAGCTGCAGAAATTCCTACTCCCGAGCCACAGGCTGAAGCGAGTCCACCGCCTCTTGAGACGCCTGTTGAGGTAGCTGAACCGAGTCCACCACCGCCACAAGAAGTGCCAGCCCCCCAGGTTGTCGAGACGCCAGCAGATGCAACGCCAGAAACCGAGCTGACCACGACCTTGCCAGAAATTGATGAAGTAGAGCTTGCACCGCAACCAGAAGCGCAGGCCCTACCTATTCCGCAGCCCGCAACCGATGTTTCTATTTCATCTGCCAGAACGATCACGACTGATATACGCGTAGAAGTCAACCAGCCTCAGGCGGTACCCATGCCAACCATTGAAACGCAGATTCAGGAGGCGCAAGCGGTACCAAGTCCAACGGTGAGTGCAGCGGTTCAGACGCCAGAAGCCGTACCTCAACCCCAGGTTTCGAGCAATGTGAGTACTGCTCAGACCATTCCTCAACCTGATGCGAGTAGTGCGGTCAGTACGGCGCAGAGTGTACCGCAGCCACAGGTTCAGGCCTCAGTGACAACAGCAGCTACGGTTCCGGAACCCAATGTACAAACTTCGGTAACCGCAAGTTCTGCAGTGCCTCAACCTAACGTCCAAGCCTCGGTCAGTGCGGCGACGACCGTACCAGCCCCCAGTGTGCAAAGTTCTGTGACCTCAGCGCAAAATGTTTCAGTTAATGCCTCTGCGCAGGTGGCACCAAGACAGGTTGTACCTATACCATTGCCAAGTGCTGTGGTGACTGCTGTTGATCCTGATGCCCAGCCTGGTCCAGCGAGTGAAAGCATTGATAATGCGGTTGATGCCAGCGTTGCGACGCCGGGTCAGGCAACCAACCGGAGTCCTGGTGGTAATGCTGACCGAAGTGGGCAAAGCAGTGATCAGACGGGTGCCTCGCCTGAAAATCTTGGACTCGCTGCTGGACCCGAAGGGTCAGAAGACCCAACGGGTGCGCCTTTTGCAAGGGTCCCTTACCGTGAAAACCGGGATAGACCTCTGACGGTTATGCTTGATAATTTGCGCGGTTATCCGCAAATGGGATTGCTCGAGGCCAGCTACATTATCGAAATGCCTGTTGAAGGGGGCATTACCCGGTTGATGACAGTATATGACCGCATCGATCCAGCCAGAGTCGGACCAGTTCGCAGTACCAGAGAATATTTTTTAGATGTGAATACCGGCTTTAATGGGGTAATGGTGCATGATGGTGGTTCACCAGGTGCCCTGGCTGCCATTGAAAGAAATAACATCCCGACCATTAATGCTTTTTTTAGCAGTACCGAGGTGTTTCAGCGCAGCAATGATAGAGGTGCACCCTATAACCTTTACAGTCAGGGAACGGTTTTGCGGCAAGAGCTTGCCCGGCGAAACCAGAACCAGACGCGTATTGTGAGTGGTACGACCTTTCGCCCCGAAGAAACCGAAACCGATGCTGAAGGGCTCACGGTCACCTTTTCTGCTGACTACAGCTCTGGGTTTCGCTACATTAATGATTTGAATCTTTACCGCTGGGTACGCAATGGCTCCGACGCTTCTGACGCGGCAGGTCAGGCTGTGTATGTTGACGCTGTTTTACTGGCAAATATTGAAGCTGTGCCTGTACCAGGAGATAGCGAAGGTCGCCTGTATATTCCGATGCGCGGAGGTACTGCCACGCTTTACCTGAATGGCAAAGCGATAAAAGGCCGCTGGGATATTGGAAATGGGATCCGTTTTACCAGTAGTTTGGGCGAGGTTATTGATTTAGCCCCCTTTAAGACCTGGGTTGCCTATGCGCCGCAAAATGCCTCGGTCTCAAGCCAGTAAGCTAGTCTTCGTCAGGGTCGTTCAGGTCAAGATTAAGGTGCTCGAGCACATAATTAAGCTGTAAGCGCAGTAAGGCAACTTCTTCTTTGAGAGCCTCAAACTCATTGTTTTTCTCAGAGGGAATGGCTCTTACTCTAGGGCGTTGTTTCTCTTCGTTGCCGCCCAGGAGCTGACCCCAGCGGTCCTGGCTTTGTCCGGGGCCCCGGCCATAGTTTTGAACCATAGGGGGTTGCATGGACTCGAGTTGTGCCAGGGTTCGGTCAATTTCCCCAATGTCTTGAAAGTGGGTATAGCGTTCGGTACGCTGACGAAGCTCACCAGGGGTTTGCTTCCCTCTTAACATAAGAACCGCTAAAATCGCCAGACTCTTATTGTTCAGGTCAAACATTTGCATCATTTTGTGCTGATGCTTTTTAGCCCGTTCATTCATAGCCTGAACTGTGACAACATAGCGCTTATCGCGCAGATTTTGCAGGGCATGTTCAATATCAACAGGAGAATAGTCGGTGACCGGGTCACGGTTGGTTTTTTGATTACAGGCAAGGACAAGTGAATTGGTGGTTAATGGGTACTGGTCTGGTGTCGTTCTTTCTTTTTCGATGAGGCAGCCCAAAATTCTGATTTCTATATCTTTCAAGGCCATGAGATCTATTATTACCTATTTTTGACTATGAGAGTCTATGAGAGCTTTTACACCTTTTGATTTTGCCTTACTTCGTCGTGCCAGCGAAGGCTGGCACCCATTGCCTGGCGATAAACAAAATTTCCAAATGATTCAATATTCGTAATATCTTTTGAAGTATGTAGCCACAGATTCCAGACTTCGCTGGAATGACAAATTATTTCGGTGCGATAGCCAAGTCTGGAATTGACATTAGAGTATGTCAATAGGTTTTCAAGAAAACCAATGAAGCCTTTGAGAGATGGCTGCCTAAAAAGTTAAACGGGGATACTTACTCAGATGCTTTCTTGCAAGAGTTCTCTTGCATTAGCAACGGATGCGTCACTTATATTTCCTGAGAGCATACGGGCAAGCTCGAGTTCCCGTTCGTGGGGCTCGAGGCGATTTACCTTGGTGACAGTGCGACCCTCTTTTTCCTGTTTTTCAACATAAAACTGGGTATCAGCAAAGGCGGCAACCTGAGGCAAATGCGTAACAACAAGTATCTGGTGGTCCTCGGCCAACTGTTTTAGAAGTCGCCCAACTGCTCTGGCAGTTTTACCCCCTATGCCGGCATCAACCTCATCAAAAGCCAGGATGGGTAAGTCTGAGCCTGTTACGACATTGAGTGCGAGCATGACCCTTGACAACTCACCCCCAGAGGCAACCGCAGCCAGCGGAGCCGGGTTTTCGCCAAGATTGGCGCTAAAGAGATAGGTGATGCTGTCTTTGCCGTGAGGGCTAAGGTCGGTTTGGGCTTTTACCTCTACAGCAAATTGAGCATTATCCATACCCAGAGGTTTAACTTCTTGTGTTACTCGTTTGGCAAGGTCTTTGGCAACTTTTTGACGTGCCTGACTTATACTTTCCGCCAGATTGTGTAGCTTTTGCAAAAACTCTTGTTTTTCTGTTTCCAGGCTAGCCATATCTTCGTCAGCATGTTGCAGTCTTGCCAGTTCCTGAGCTGCTTCTTCACGGTAGGCCAGAATGCCAGGAATGGTGTCACCATATTTGCGTTGCAGGTTTTCAATCAGCGAGAGGCGGTCCTCGAGCTTTTCCAGGAGGCCAGGCTCGAGTTCAAAATCGCTTAAAAAGCTGTAGACCTCCTGACTTATCGCTTCAATGCTGGCCATAGCATCTGTCAGTTCATTGGCAAGCGAGGCGAGGGTTTTGTTATAGCGGCCTGCATTGTCAAGGTCTTTCTGGGCGTCACTCAAGAGACCAACGGCATTAATATCAGCTTCGCTTAAGACAGACAGGGCATTGCCAGAAAGGCTGGTGATGCGCTCGGCGTAGCGCTGGGACTCGAGCTGTTCGCTTAGGGACTCGAGTTCATCTAATTTTAGTTTTGCTGCGTCAATTTCCTCGAGTTGGAAGCTTAAAACGTCAATGCGCCGGGCACGTTCTCTGACTTTTTCCTGCAATTCGGTCAGGGTTTTACTAATCTGCTGGTACTCGGTATAAAGCTCACGGTAGTTGCCCAGCGCTATTTTGCTTTTTTCGGGCAGCAATCTATCAAGCAGTTTACGCTGCTCATTACTGTTTAACAGTACCTGTGAGGCGTGTTGACCATGCAAAGCTACCCGGTCAGCCAGCGTTTCACTCAGGTCGCTTACGGTGACCAGTTCGCCGTCTAGCCTTGCGGTGCTGCGACCATTTACGCTGATAGTGCGACTGGCAGAAAGCTCATCGGCGAAAATGCCCTGAATAAGGGCGCGGTCACTCCCACTCCGTACCCAGCTCGAGTCTGCTCGTCCTCCAATAAGTAATGCCAGTGCGTCCATAAGAATGGACTTACCTGCCCCGGTTTCTCCGGTCAAGACATTCAGGCCAGGGGAGAGGTCGATGCTTAGGCTATCAACAATGGCAAAGTTACTCAGCTCGAGCGTTTTTAACACGCGACCAGTATATGAAATTCCCTTCAAAAATTTGTGATGTAAGCGATAAACAGAAAAAGACCGTATCGCTACCAGGTTTTATAATGACCCATGCTGCGTTATGTTGAGTGCCCCAGAGATTCATGGCAAGGACTATCAAGGTTCATTCCAACGGAAACCAAAATTGCTTATTTGCAAGCGCTACTTGATGCTGGTTTTAAGTACCTTGATATGGGGTCCTTTGTGTCGCCAAGGGCGGTACCCCAACTTGCTGATACCGAAGAGGTTTTAGCGGGCTTAGGGGTTCCAAAGGATGCCCATTTGCTTTGCATTATCGCCAACGAACGAGGGCTCGAGCGTGCCCTCGGTGCTCAGAATCTTCAGGCGGTTGGTTACCCTTTATCCGTAAATGATACGTTCCAGAGGCGTAATACCAACCGGAGTTTGGACGAGTCCTGGGATTTGCTTAAAGAAATGTATGAGGCCACCAAGCCTAAGCTCGAGCTGGTGATTTACCTGTCAATGGGTTTTGGTAATCCTTATGGTGAAAGGTGGTTCCCAGAAGATACGGCTCGAGCCGTGGAGAAGCTTCGGGAAATGGGGGTGCAAGATATTGCCCTGGCTGATACGGTAGGAACCGCAAGCCCAGAACTCATCCAAAAGGTGCTGAGTCAGATTGAGAAACCTGAAACGCTTGGTTTGCACTTGCATGCCAGACCCTATGACTGGCAGGAAAAGCTCGAGCGTGCACTCGAGTTGGGCATTAGCTGGTTTGAGGGAGCTTTGGCAGGGATTGGTGGCTGCCCCTTTGCCAAAGATGATTTAACAGGTAATTTGCCTACCGAACAGGTGTTACCCTTTTTGTGCCAGAAATTGGATGAGTCTTTGCGCATCCGTCTACCTCCGCTGACTGAGCAAGCCTCCCAGCTAGCAACTACCTACCAATAAGCTATGGAAAATACTTTTTACTTTCCACTAGGTACTGGGTACTGGCTGCATGTCCGTTTTTTAAACATTTAAGTCTGCTTTAGCGGTAGCAAGACGTTGCCAAACTTGCTAGATTGAGCAAAACCCGCTAAAGGAGTTCCTATGTCTGACATAAAGGCTTTTTTTGATGAAAATGGTTACTATCATGCCAAAGGAGTATTTTCCAAAGAGGAAGTCGCGAAATTAGAACATGAGTTTGACCATATCGTGGCGCAGCTCGTTGCTTCTGGAGAAAAAATAAACGCTACCTGGATGGGGCCAGAGATGAAGCGCATTCAGGGCAAAGATGACATCATCATTCATACCCATAATGTGCAGCAGTTCTCACGCGTTTGGCTAGATGCCATGCTCCATGAAAAGTTTCTGGATATTGCCTCGGAAATTCTTGGAGAAGATATTGTTTTGCACCACAGTAAGTTGTTCCAAAAGCCTTCAGAAAAGGGCTCACCTTTTCCTATGCATCAGGACTGGTCTTATTTTCCAACCATTAAAGACAGCATGATTGCGGGCATCATTCATGTCTCTAAGGCCACCGACGAAATGGGTTGCCTTAGAGTTTATGAGGGCAGTCACAAAGTGGGCCGCGTTTTAGGTAGTGGTGGGCAAAATGACTCTGAGTTCTTAGAAGATTACCCAATTGAAAATGCCAAAATTGTCGAGGCCGAAGCTGGTGATGTGCTTTTCTTCCACTACTTTACCCTCCATGGTTCTATGCCCAACCGCTCAACGGACACCCGTAAAACCGTTCTGGTACAAATGTACGCTGGAGATGACCGAATAGAAGACGGAAATAAACACCCGGATGAGCGTTTGACTTTAAAAGGTTGGAACCATCACAGTACCAGAGATAGAGCCGGGTGGTTTAAAGGCTAAGGCTTTTTAGGGTGGTCTTATAGGTCCTGGTTAATAGAAAAGAAGGGCATTGCTCTGAATGGATGGCAAATTAACTATTTGCCATCCATGAATTGAGATCTTTTTGCCCTTATTAATTTTGCTCTGGTACACCGTGTGTTTTACTTTTAAAAAAGGTGTGCCAGAGTTTGTAATTCTGAACAAATTTACGCTTAGTCAAAAGCAATTAATCGAACAAGGTCATATAAGCTTGCTAGTATCAGTGTTCTCAGAAAATAGGTTCGCTTTCTATAAAGGTATTCTCAAAATAAAGTACTGCTAATTCATCAGCGGCGCGTACACAAATGATGGTGCCACCTGGGAAAGGTTGAATTAAGGTACGTGTAAACGAGCCAATAATTCTTCCGGGGAGCATAACCACGAGGCTTTCGGTCGCCGATTCGCTGCGCGCTTTGTACTTGCGGATTGTGGTCATTTGTTTGCCAATAGTTAGGCTTAAAGGGTCATTGCCTAACTGGTGAACAAAAGCCTGAGTTGAGTCAGTTCCTTCAAGAACCACAGTAAGATCATCAGATGAAACGGCCATTGCGGTAATTAACCTTTGCACCAAGCCCATCATGAGATTTTCTTCAATATCAGTGGCAAGGGCCCTGGCTGCGCCGCGAAGAAGGCCATCTAGCGCCCTTCGGCGGCTGGGTGCGCGGTCACTGAGGTCACGAAGCCTCTGAATGGCATTTTCAATAATCATTTGCGGTTCGCCTACAGCAACATTGGCTGCAGTTTTTATGACTTTAAGCAGTTCATCTCGCTGGCTCGAGCTTAAGACAAACAAAACTGCCATGGCCTCGGCAAGACTTGCCGCTAGAGATTTAGAGTCATCTTTTAATTTCAGGTGAATATAGTCATCTTTTAAGAAGGCGTAGAGTTTTTGCTGTCTCATATCAATTTTGAGCTGGTCAATAAGTGGATACTCATAGTGATTAATCATCAGCGTAATGCCATGTTCAAGTTGACTTATACCAATTTCATTGCTGGACAACATAAGGCGAACAGGTTCCTTGTTTAACCGAATGGTGACAGCTTTGGCATCTTTAGGGATTTGGGTAAGTACCAGAGCGGGGTTAAGGGCAAAAAGCACCCCTGGTGGCAGACTTGGGTCACTTGCTTGCCCGCCAACCCTTTGAGGTAAGAAGGGCTCGAGTCGGTCAAAAAAGGCCTGGGCCGACTGCATAAAGCGCTTGCTGTCTTGCTCGAGCATCGATTTCAAGCGCCGCTCCTGTTCTAAGGTCAGCTGTAGTCGGGCCTCAAGCTCGAGCTTTTGTTGTTTACGCTCATCTTCACGTAAAGGTTCTTTAGCCAGCTCCTGAATGGCAATACGAATTTGGGCGCTACTTGGCCCTTTAGAAGGGACAGCACTCAACTTGCCAGCATAAGGATCTTTGGCAATGGCTACCGCGAGGCGTTTGGTATAGTCAAGCGCGTAACTGCGGTCAATGCCCAAATCAGCATAAATGGTTCCCTTCATGCCAAGATGAACAATGCTTTCAATTACGTCCTTGACCAGCTGTGTCAGGCTTTCAAGGTTGCTAAACGATACCAGTGGGTCATCAAAATCAGTGATGGGTATCTGTACCTGAACGATGCCTTGTGCGAAGTCTTCACTAAAACTAGGCGAGTTTAAGGCCTGCTGAATATTGCGGGTGATGGCGTAAAGTAATCGTGCCATACTCCGGTCTTTTTCTACCCGGCAACGCACTGCCAATTGTTGAATGACTTCTTCCATGTCATGCCACCAGACAATGCTGGCCAAATCTTGCAGGCTGCTTTGTTCTCGCTCAAACTCTGGCTCAGTGCTTAAGACGGCAGACTTGCTTACCGCCTCAGGAGTTACACCAAAGGCGTCGATGGCATAGTTGTCAAAGCTTTCAAAATTGGCCTCGAGGATTTCCTGGTGTACCTCTTCAAAATGAGCTGAAGCGGTGTTTTGACCAGAGCCGAGGTCAGAAAAACTATCAAGTACCAGTTCTTCAAAGGTATCAAGGGCTGACTTAACTTTGCCTGGCGCGGTGCCCAAACGTCTTAGCTCCTGAGCTGCCGTAGAAAAGCGCGCTTTTTCTGTTTCTGACAGGGTTAGCTGGGCCTTATCCAGGAAATGATGCAGATCCCAGGCGCTGGCTACACCACCCCGAACATCCCGATTGTCAGATATGTCCTTGAGTTTGTATTCGAGTAGCTCAAGGGCGACTTGCTCGAGTCTTATCACTGCTTTTGGTCCTTGAGATCTGGCATTTTCCCTAGTTTACCGTGCTTTTTGGCATCTTGGAAATGGTCTTTCTTATAAACCCGGCTGAGTTTTTGCCCTTTGACAAGCGCATTGCCCAGAAGAAAGCTTTTCTTTAAAGCTGGCTTCTTAAGCGCTGATGAACGGTGCTAGGTGAATTTAACCCTTGACGCTAGACCTTTTATCAATAACAATGTGGTCTGTATTTGGCGCGTAGGAGGATATTCATGCCACATATTATTGCGGAACCCTGCATCGGTACTAAAGATGCTTCTTGTGTAGATGTTTGCCCTGTTGAGTGTATTTACGAAACAGATGACCAGTTTTATATTCATCCTGAAGAGTGCATCGATTGTGGTGCCTGTGTTCCTGCCTGCCCAGTGAGTGCTATCTATCCCGAAGAGGATGTACCTGCTGAGTGGGAGAGTTTTATTCAGAAGAATTACGACTTATCTGGCGTTTAAGCTTTAGCCAGTAATTCAAGGGCGGTTGTCAGTACGGCAATCGCCTTTTTATATTCACCAAGCTCGAGCCTTTCTTCGGGGGTGTGATCTAAACTCGAGTCACCGGGACCATAAGCCAGCATAGGTACATTCCAGACGGGAGCTACCACATTCATGTCAGAGGTGCCTGTTTTTACCTTAAATCTTGGTTTGCCTTCATGTTGCCTTATAGACAGGCGAAAGGCCCGGGTCAGAGCCGTGTCTTTGTCGCTGCGGTAAGCGATTTCTTTGCCTACAAATTCGGCCTTAGCCTGGAGCCTTAGAGCTTCGATTTTCTCAATAAGTTCATC
Organism: Trueperaceae bacterium; assembly: GCA_020431825.1. GTDB lineage: Bacteria > Deinococcota > Deinococci > Deinococcales > Trueperaceae > JAHEBB01. The sequence continues at coordinate 56,506 of JAGQHN010000005.1, forward strand.
AGGACTAAGAGAGGGTGGTAAGCGGTAGCCTATCGTTGCTTCGGCCCGTTGCTCAAGGCCATCACTCGAGCTGCTTATTGACTGCAGAGATATCTGCAGAGCATCAAAAATGCCCCTTATCTCGCTATTAAAAGTATCTGCCTGGGCTTTTAGTGTTTGCCAGATGCTCACCAGATCTTCAGCCGCAGTCGTGTCGTCACCTGCTGAGTGAAAATTAGCTTTGGCTAATTGCCACTTGCTCACCAGGCGACCCTTATAGCCAAGCGTTAAGGCGTCCCAGTTACTGGGTTCCCCTATAATGACCAGATCAGGTTTAGGATACGTCTGCACCGCATATCTTGCGCCTTTACTCGAGGGCGCTTCTTCTTCGGTAGCACCAATAAGCCTCAAACTCAGTTTTTCTTTAAGCTGAGGGTCCAGATAGCTGCTTGCAGCAACCGCAGTACAAAAGGGACCCTTGGCATCAACAGAACCTCGGCCCCAGAGCACATCGTTTTCAATCCTGACGGGTATATCTCCAGGAACCGTGTCAATATGGCCTAAAAAGGTGATCTTGAGGGGCCCGTGTCCCCAAACACCAATGGCGCTACCAGAGTCATCTACAAAAGCCTCATCACAAAAAGACTGCATTTCTGAAACAAGAAAACTGGCAAGCTCGGTTTCTTTGCCTGAAACACTAGGGATGCTTATCGCCTGTTTAAGAAAGGCAATGTCGTCAGTCACAGCTGTTTACTTTAAACCAGCAACTGGGCTTCTGTAAAACCCTTTGGTACGGCTTAAACCCTTTAGCCTGAAAGAATTAATGACCAGATTTAGAAGCGCTAAAGGAGTTACATTTGACATGTTTCAAGTCCTTCCTGCATTTTTGGCCAAACGACTTAGTTTGGTGCAATCACTCATTTTAAGCAGGCTCGAGCAATTCTTCAGCCAGAACTGTATTTATAGGTTGCCTGTTTTAGTGATTAAGTTAGCAAATGCCTTGAAAGAATCATTTACCCGCTTTGTATCCTTAGTAACCAGAAGATCAAGTAGAAACCCCGAAAAAGTATTGACAATGACATTAGCCGTGGCTTTGTCACAGGTATCAAAGCGGCTTTGTATAAAACGAACCCAGCCTTCAAAAATTTGGGTGGCAAAGGCACTATAGTACGTGTTGCCATTTATTGCTTGTACTTCAATGTCAAATAGAAGTTTGGCAAAAGGCAAAAAGCTTTCTGAAGAGAACCATTGCCAAAGATAAGCCAGCTCATCTTGACTCTGGACTTTGGGTTTTGGACTGTTGGTTAACGATTCGATTTGATGTTTTTGAGCTAGATCAAGCGCTTCAACTATGAGCTGTTCTTTAGAGCCAAAATGGTAAATCAGCATTCGTGCATTGGTGCCCAGAGCTTGAGCAAGCGGGCGAAGACTAAGGTCTTGAATACCGTTTTCTAAAAGGTATTGCAGAATTCTTTGCACTAAGTTCGCTTTAATCGTAGGGTCGGGGTCTCGTCCCATAGGTAGAAACTGTAACGGTTTACTATCCTTAAGTGCAAATGTTTCTAAAACCCTAGCCCGTTTAGTCTTTAGCAGGCCTCCACATAGGACCAACAACCAGAATTAGAATGATAATATTAAAAAAAGCATTTGAGGGATTGCCGGAAGCTATAGACCCTGCGCTATCTAAAAAGAACCAGGCAAGTACACCCATTAGCAGTGACCGACGCACACCTTCGGCTGCTATGTCATAAACCCACTGTCGTAAACACCAGACCATGACACCCCAGCCAAACAGAAAGCCGCCTGTAAGTGCAGATAAAAACCTGGTGGTGGGGTCTGAATAGGTCTGCTGACCATCTACTGGCCAACTTAAAAGGTCAAGTGTCCACCGGGCCAATTCTGATGTAGATAGTACCGTTCCAAGGGCAAAAATGGGGCCGAAAATTCCGATAAGAATTGCGCTGATGAGTAACCAGAACTTGTGAATCTTATGAGACATCAGGGTGCTCCCTTATTTTAAAGTATATGTAACAGTAGTTACACGTAACAATCGTTACATAATGAGAAGCCCTTGTCAAGATTTTAAGACATTAGACACAATCTCCCTGAAATAAACTTGTATGTGGAAGCCTTAACTAGCGTTTAAGCAAGGAGATACGCCACTGAGGCAAGCGCCCTTCGAAGTCAAGCCAGAGGGAATGCAGGGTATAAAAGATGACATAGGCCATTGAAAGATAGAGCAGGCCCGTGCGCAAAGAGCCTTCATTTAGAGATAACGCATAAAGGCAAAGTGAGCCCCAGAGCGCACCCAGTGAAAAGTGTAAGGTCCGCCAGCGTTTGAGTCGGCTGATATATAGAAAGCGCAAGGGAACAAATACCAGGCCAGAGAGTAGGGCAATCAAACCTGTGTTAAAGGTGGCTGGGGTTTGCAGCAGATACAGGTAAAACACCAGAATATTCCAGTAGCTGGGAAAGCCTTCGAAAAAGCCTTTATCGGCTAGTTTGGCGGTAGTTTTGGAAAAGCCAAAGGCGCTGGCGAACATGACCAGCGACAGCCAGACAGTGACAGGCTCGAGTAACATCTTGGCCTGAACCATAAATAGTAAGGGTAGAAGCACATAGCTTAAAAAATCAACGATGTTGTCTAAGAGGGCACCATCAACGCTGGCAGCAGTTTCTTTAACGCGAAACTTGCGCGCTAGCATGCCGTCCGTAGCATCTATCAAGATGGTGATGATCATGGCGATAAGTGCCAGACGAAATTTCCCATTTAGCACCCACTGAATGCCCAGGGCAACAAAAATAAGGGTTGAGGCTGTGTAAATATGGACCAGATAACCATGTAGGCTCGAGCGACTCAGCATAAAGATATAAATCTAGCACATTCCGCGTCTAAAAAGTGTGAGCAATTATTCGTATCTGAGGGCTTCTATAGGGCTTAAATTGGCGGCGCGGCTGGCTGGCCAAACGCCAAAAATGACCCCTGTTATCACGCTCACGCCAAAAGCCATCAAAATGACGGCTGGACTGATAATTACCCGGTCCAAAAAAGGCACGGCCGCGACGATCAAGTAAAGAACGCCAATAGACAAAAGCACACCTATGAGACCGCCAATCACAGTGAGTACCACGGCTTCAATAAGAAATTGCTGCAAGATTGTGCCGCGTTTGGCACCAAGGGCCTTGCGTAAGCCAATTTCTCGTGTGCGCTCCGTAACAGAAACCAGCATAATGTTCAGGATGCCAATGCCACCAACCAAAAGGCTGATGGCGCCTATGCCACCCAGTACGGCCTGCAAAATGCGGGTAATGGTATTAAAGAGGCTCAGCGCCCCTTCGATCGTCTGAATGGTGTAGGTGTCACTGCCACGGCGGCGGTCAAGAATGGCTCTGACCTGCGCTTCTATGTCATTCGCATTGCGGTCCAGGTCAATGGTTATGGGCAAAAAATCATACTCGCCTCGAGTCACCCCAGGTACGTCATTATAAAAAGTTGTTAAAGGGATATCCCCCGAGACATCATTGGCAAAAGCACCAAGTGCGCCGCCAATGCGCTTTTTCACGCCAATCACGGTATAAAAAACACGGCTACCGTCACCAAAAGAGACGGCGACTTCTTTACCAACAGGATCAACCGTATCGCCAAACAGCTCTTGAGAAGCGTCAGAGGAGAGCACAATAACAGGGGCGGCATTTTTTTCATCTGCCTGGCTGAAGTAGCGACCCCGGTCAAGCTCGAGCGTGCGGTCAACTTCTGCGGCGTTGGCAGTGGTGCCATTTAGGCTAATAGATGAACTTTCTTCCTCAAAGCGAATTTCTCCCCCGGTACTTTGCTGCTGCAAAATGTCAATAGGAAGCCGAGATAGCGCTTCTATATCATCATCATTGAAGCGTTGGGCTTGTGGGTTATCAAAATCTACCACTACAAACAGGGACTGCGAGCCAAAATCTTGCAGTTCGCTGGTGATGCCTGCAGTAGCAATGGCACCCATGCTAATAGTGGTGGTCACGGCAAATACACCTATGACCACACCTAACAGGGTCAGAACCGAGCGTAAGCGGTTACCAAAGAGAGCCTCGAGGGCGGTTTTTACGTTTTCCAGTAGCATCAGGGAATGGCTCCTGTAAACTCGGCCAAGCGGCGCTGCTCAACTTCCTGAACCTGTTCAACCCGACCATCTTTTATTCGAATGATTTTTTCACAGTGTTCGGCAACGTCCTCTTCATGAGTCACCATCAGAATGGTGCGGCCTTCTTCATGTAGTTCCTGAAATAAACCTAAGATTTCTACGCCTGTTTTTGAGTCAAGGTTGCCGGTAGGCTCGTCTGCCAGCAAGATGTCAGGGTCGGTGGCAAGGGCTCTGGCAATGGCTACTCGCTGTTTCTGACCTCCTGACAACTGATTGGGTCGGTGGTCCATGCGGCTTGAAAGTCCTACGCGCTCCAGCGACTTTGTTGCAATCTGGAGGCGCTCTTTGGCAGAGGTTCCCCGGTACATAAGCGGCAGCGCAACGTTTTGCAGTGCAGTCGCTCTGGGCAGCAGATTGTAAGACTGAAAGATAAAGCCAATACGCTTATTTCGTATTTCGGAAAGCTCATCTTCACTCAGTTCGCTGACTTCCTGACCGGCGAGCTGGTAGCTACCTGAACTGGGCGTGTCGAGACAACCCAAAATTTGCAACAGGGTAGATTTGCCGCTGCCGCTGGGTCCCATAATGGCAGCATACTGACCTCTTGCCACTTTTAGGTCAAGGCCGCGCAAGGCATGAACCTCGAGGCCACCTTCTAAGGTGTAAACCTTGGTTATATCTCTAGCTTCAATAACGTTTTCCATAGCTCAGGTACAGGCTTATTCTGCCAGCGGTTCGTAGCTGACCTGAGTTCCCGACTCGAGAGCATCAAGGTTGATGAGGGCAATCAGGTCAGAGGCTTTTAGGGGGGCACTTTCTACGGCGGCAAAAGTAGCATTTCGGTCAAGAATGGTAACGGTAGCCCGTTCAACGCTACCCTGACCTGGTTCGCTCTCACTCACTTTATAAACATAGCTTTCACCATCGGTTTCTGTTATGGCTTCAAGAGGGATCAGGAGGACATCTTGCAGATCATTAACGGTGATGCGCGCTGTGACGGTATAACCAGGTCTAACCAGACCCTGAGCGATATCCTCAGGATTATCAAAGTCAAGCGTGACTTCAAGCTGGGCGGTATTGCCACTTCGTTTGGCTACCGAACTAACCCGGCGAACGTTGGCAGAGAGCTCGAGGTCAGCATTGGCATCTGGCGTAATGCTGGCATTTTGTCCGGCTTTGAGTTCGGCGGCCCTGTTTTCATCAAAATTGGCGCGGACAAATAGGCCTGCCGTATCCACCAGACTGAGCGTTTGACTTACGCCTACCTGATCTCCGACTTCAAAGCCTATTGTCGTTACTGTGCCAGAAAAGGGAGCGGTCAGGCTTGCTTCGTTTAGTTGTTCTTCCAGATTAGCGATATTGGTCTCGAGCTGACTGATCTGCGCCTCATTGCTGGCACGCTGCGCGGAGGCAAGCTGGTCAAAGGACTCGAGCCGAGTTTGGGCGCTCTCAAGAGCGATCCTCGCCTGATTTAAGCGGCGTTCTGCGCTTGCTAGCGTATCTTGCGCTGCCTTCAACTCATTTTGGGACGCAGCACCAGTATCAAATAGACGCTCAACCGTATCAAGGTTCTTTTGGGCGTCGGCAAGTTCCTGATTGGCTGTATCAACACTGCTTTGTGCACTTAAAAGGCTGGTTTCGCTATCCAGACGGTCAATTACCTGTTGCGCGGCGAGGCGTTCGGCATCGGCCCTGGCTGAGCTTAAACTGGCACGGCTCGAGGCCAGGTCGCGCTCAAGAGAAGCTGTATCCAGGCTGGCTAAGAGGTCGCCAGCGCTGACGCTATCGCCCTCTGAAACCAAAATGCGATCAACCACACCTGTTGTTTTAAAACTGAGATTGCGCTCGAGTGCTGCCTCAACTGTTCCTGTGCCCGACACCTGACGAATAAATTCACTTTGCACAATCGCTTCGACCAGCGTGCGCTCAAACTTGGGGCCAGACCGACGTCTGATAAGGGCAAAGGCGGCGGCAGCAACGGCAACTACCAGAATGCCTATAACAATCCAGCGAGCAACTGCACCTACATTACGTTTCATGAAAATCTCCGAAAGAGCTTAATAAAAACCCAAAACAAGGTTGACCTAGACGGAGGCCAGTAACCAGGGAAGAAGCAAAAAGCCAAAAGCAAAAATAGCAACCAGCACCGTTCCCCGAATAGCTCTGGCCTGACTGCTAACGGCACTGATGCCAAGGTAAACCAGAATCACCTGCCAGAGGCTCGAGAGATAACTAAGCACCTGAGAACTGCGGCCGTAGACACTCGAGCGAATCTCCTCTTGCAGTTGCAAGTTGGCAGCCCTGAAAGCTTCAGCGTTGCTTGGGTCGGCGGTAATGGGACTTACCGTAACAGGAAAGAGCGCAGCTATAACAATGACGATGGTCAAGATGATAATTTGCGGGGCACTCGAGTAAGCAGCGATGGCCCAGGGCTTAACGTCCATACCTGCCCCCATACGTATAAGCAGACCATAGGCCAGCCAGATGATAAACGTGGCAATCAGCGCAACAATCGGCGCTGTAATCATACTGATTTGACCAATAAACGCACTATCTGGAAAGGCGTCAGCGGTTGGTAAGGCGCTAAAGTAGGCGACCACAGCTGCCAGAATCGCGGTGATTAGCACGACAATAAAGGCCAGCGAAACTCTTTGAGGTTTGTCTTCTAGCTCCCTGAAAAACTTTATCGGTTGAATAATGGCTTCTAAAATGCCCTCGAGCATTTTCCCTCCTTGTAGCTAAAGTCTAGTAAATTGCAAAGCGTGCATCCAAGTGTCAAGTGTCATGTTGCTAGTTTACCTGCATCTTGTAATGCTGTATTCAGACTAAAGGTGTAATGTTTCTGTCCAGCCACGTCAACATTGTTTTTACATCAAGGATGTTTTCGCATCAACATGGTTTTGTAGTGTGGCAGAATCTTTACTATTCAACTGCAAGTTAAAAGAAGCCTGGGGGTTTGACACCAAACGCGCCAGCGAAGATGCTTTGCATCATTAACTGTGTTCAGCCAGGGTGGTTTGGTCCGGCAAGATTACTAGGCAAGCTTAAGGGATACTAAGCAATGCAAATGATTGAGCATTAAGCGTAACTAGCAACTTCACTAAATTTGAGGGCTTTTTGTAGCAAGTTTCGGTCTCTAACGGGGGCACTGGCAATCAGTAAGTTGCCTTCATCCAGATGAATGAGCGCATAGGCTGTGGCATCGGTTGTTATGAAAAATTCATTGATACGTCCTTTTATGACCTCACGACTTTTTTCCATAAGGGCTTTGGCAATGCTAAAGATCTTGGCAGAATCCCCAATCCCCTGACTGGGACTAGATGCCATTGGGTAGCCTATGGCAATGGCTTCTATGCTTGGGCAAACTGACTTTATTTCATCCATAATGCGCCCGTAGCGCTGCTCTTCGTCCGCGATGCGACTGGCTTCAGTTAGGGCCGTATCGACGGGTAGTTTGACCGATAGTTGCCCAGGAACCATATAGTGCATGACCCGGTAAGGGGTGTCCTCGAGCTGAATCAGCCTACCGAGGGCCTTAAGTCCTTTTAAACGCTGATTTTCATTAAAATAGAGGGCGTCTTCGATCAGCCCACGGTTGACATAGATAAGCCCTACCTTGCCCTTGTCAAGTTGAATAAGGGCGCTGCGTTTGTCCATACCCATGCTATGCAAAACATCGATGAGGGCAATCATCGAAGAATTACCTTCAAAGGGAACTTCGGTTTTTTTCGCTGAAGGATCGTCTGTAAAAGAATCTGGCTTGGGTAGCTGGGTAAGCAGCGGAGGAAAAGGCAAAACTGCTGTGGGTGGGTAGACAAAGCGCGTTGGCTTGTTGGACTGCAAATCTCTGAAATAGTAAAAAGGGGTTTGAGGGCTGCGTTGCTGCAAAACTTTTTGAATGCCGATGACGGTTGCCCCTTTTAACTCTTCATCACAAAAAATAGCTTCATAGGAATTATTCAATGCCTGAAGCATCACCTCTGGTCGAACCGCTACGGTCAGGTTCCAACTAAGACCTTGAAGCATTTGATAGAGGATAGTTAAGCGTTCTTTGGAGCTTCCTAGAAGTAATGCAGAGCTGGGCATCCTTTTCCCAGTGTAGACGAAAGAGGGGTGCTGGATTGTTACACTTTACATAGCTTTTTAGCTGTCCTCTTCGTAAATGTATTACCGACAAAGCTAGCAGGGCTTGCTAAACTTTAAGGACTTTGAAGGTAGCGATTCTTGCAGACATTCACGGCAATCTGCAAGCCTTAGAAGCCGTTCTTAAGGATATTTCCCAGCTCGAGGTTGACAGGGTCATTGTTAATGGTGATCTGGTGAACCGTGGGCCCAGCAATGTCGAGGTTTTAGAAAGCTTGTGGAATGAGTCTTTTATTTTTACGCTGGGCAATCACGATGATCTGGTTTGTAAATGGCAAGACCGAGCTGAAGACCTGCCGCAGAGCTGGTTTGAAGATCCCTTCTGGAAGGCAACAGCCTGGGTCAGTGAGCAGCTAGCCAGGGCAAATTGGCTGCCTGAACTGCGTACTTTACCTATGATTTACAGGCTCGAGCCAGAGCTTAGCCCCAGCGTACTGGTTTCTCATGGTAGCCCCAGACACTACCGCGAAGGTTACAGCAACTACCTGCCCGATGATGATGTGCTGGGTATTGCCACAGCCTTTCCAGCCGACATCTTTGTAGGTTCACATACACATTCACCCCTAGACCGAAAGGTTAGTGGCGTACGTCTTCTGAACACCGGGGCCGTAGGTAGCCCCTTTAACGGGGATAAACGAGCGCAGTACCTCATCATGCATCAGCAAAAGGAAAGCTGGCAAGCCGAATTTCGCGCCCTGCACTATGACCATGAGGCGGCTTTAAAGGCTTATGAGACCTCAGGAATGCTCGAGGAAGGTGGGCTCAGTGCCTATATTTTTCGCGAGGAAGTCCGTTATGCTCGCTCCCTCTTTACGCCTTTTTTTATGTGGACAGAAGCAGAAGGGGTAGAGCAAAGCTGGGACACCTGGGCGCGCTTTAAGCAGGCAAAACCAGAACGCTTTGCAAGCTTAAGCTAGCCCCTTTTTAAGTAGGCGTATTTGCCCGCGGTGGTTAATCTCATCCTCAAAAACATGAAACCATTTGAAATAATTGTTAGCTTGCTTATTGCCCCACCAGTCAGTGCTTTCATATAACCAGCTGTCATCTCGTTTAGCAAACTCGGCCAGCGTTTTTTGCCTAACTTCAGTCAAGGTATCAAGGTAGTAGTCAAGCTGCTTCCCTTTGATGCTTTCTTTGCCTGCATCACCAAGCTCGAGCCCCGCATGCCAGCGCTCAGCCTCTGCTTTGTTCATATCCCTATGCTCAAAAGTAAAAATCTGATACCAGACTTCAACTGCTGCCATGTGCTCTAACAGCATGCCTATGGAATTGCTAAAGCCATAAGGGTGCGCGTCGAGGTCTTTCTGACTTAGACCTTCAACCGCTTGAAGGGTTGTCATTCTGGCATAGTTCATCATGACGATGAGTTCGGAAAACCTTGGACTATAGTTTGGAAGGTCTTGAATCAGGAAAGGTTGCTCGAGCATATTAATCTCCTGTGACGGTGGTAGTTTGTCTTACTTTATCAATGGCATCCAGTATAGCTTCTGGCGTTGAGGGTGCAGCAAGCTCGAGGTCACCTGTGCCAAAGCTAGCTACGGCGTGCTTGAGTGCTTCCCTTACCGAAATCGCAAGCATAAAAGGAGGTTCGCCAACGGCTTTGCTACCATAAATCACTCCTTCTTGCGGGGCACGCTCGAGTAAACGGGTACTAAACGCTTCAGGTATCTCGGCAATCGTTGGGATTTTGTAGGTACTGGGAGCAAACGTTTTTAGCTGACCCGTCTCATCCCAAACAAGTTCTTCCATGGTCAGCCAGCCCATTCCCTGAACAAAGCCGCCTTCAATCTGCCCCTTGTCTATAAGAGGGTTAAGTGACTGCCCGGCATCATGCACTATTTCTACCTGACGCAGTTTCCACTGTCCGGTAAAAGTGTCAACTTCAACCTCGCTCACAGCAGCACCATAAGCAAAATAATAAAAGGGTTTGCCTGAGCCTTTTAGTTTGTCAAAGTAGATGTTGGGGGTACGGTAGAAACCTGTGGCCGATAAACTGACTTGCTCGAGATAAGCCTGCGCAACCACGGCCTCAAAGGCTACCCGGTCCTTAGGGTGCTGGGAAGAATAAATAAAGCCATCATCAAAGCTGAGGTCTTCAGGAGCATTTAGCCCAAGCATGCCAGCGGCAACCGTCGCCAGACGTAATTTTAACGTCTCACAGGCATTTTTTACCGCCTGTCCATTCAGATCACTGCCACTACTGGCTGCAGTGGCACTGGTATTGGGCACTTTGTCGGTGGCGGTAGGCATCATGCGGAAGCGGTCCAGAGGTAGCCCCAGCGTCTGTGCGGCAACTTGTAGCATCTTGATATGGAGTCCTTGACCCATCTCGGTGCCACCGTGATTTACCTGAATGCTGCCATCGGCATAGATAAGCACAAAAGCTCCCGCTTGATTTAAAAAGGTCGTGGTAAAGGAAATGCCAAACTTGACTGGCGTCAGAGCAATGCCACGCTTTAGTAGCTGATTTCTTTGATTAAACGTATTGATTGCGGCTTTTTGGGTTTCAAAACCTGAGCTTTCTTTGAGTTCTGACCAGACTCGAGCTAGCCTGACATCTTGTAGCTGCTGCCCATAATGGGTTTCATCGCCATCTTTATAAAAGTTTTGCTCTCTTAAAACTTCCGGTTCAATTCCCAGGTACCCGGCTACTCGAGCCATAATGTCTTCGATGATGACCATACCTTGCGGTCCACCAAAGCCGCGAAAGGCGGTCTGGCTGGTTTTATGCGTTTTGCAAACATGACCCCGTACATCCATATGAGGGATGAAATAGCTGTTATCGCTGTGAAACATGGCCCGCTGCATAACTGCTTGCGAGAGGTCGGTGCTGTAACCACCATCGGAGTAAATGTCTAAATCAAGCGCCTCGAGCTTGCCCGTTTTAGAAAAGCCTACCCGGTATTTGCCTAGCATGGGGTGGCGCTTACCAGAAATTTGCATGTCCTGATGACGTTTTAGGCGTACTTTTGCAGGTCGCCCTGTTTTTTGGGCAGCCAGTGCAGCAATGGCTGCAAAAGGATTGGCCTGGGTTTCTTTGCCACCAAAGCCACCGCCCATTCGCAAGCTGGTAACCACAACCCGGTGACTGGCAACGCCAAGGACACGGGCCACCACAATTTGTGTTTCTGTTGGGTGCTGGGTTGAGCTGTAAACCTGCATATTGCCTTCGGTATCAGGAATGGCCCAGCTGGTATGGGTTTCCAGGTAAAAATGATCCTGACCACCTACTTCTACTTCACCCTCGAGTACATGTGCGCTTTTGTTTAAAGCCGCAGCCGTATCCCCTTTATGCATGCGCTGGGCGTCTCCGTGAAAGCTGTTCTGGTCAATCGCCTGCGGCATCGTCAGAATGGGCTCGAGGGGGTCATAGTCAACGCTTACCTTGGCGGCACCCTGACGCGCAGCATCTGCCGTTTCTGCAACTACCCAGACGATAGGCTGGCCCCAGTACTGCACTACTCGCGGAAAGAGTTCTTCATCATGAACAATGGGCCCGGTGTTGTTTTCACCCAAGACATCATCAGCCGTAAGAACCCTCAGAACACCTTTGACAGTTAGCGCCTCCTGAACATTAATCTTAAGAATGTTGGCATGAGCGTGGCTCGAGAGTACCGGCCAGCACACCAGCAGTCCGTCTGGGGCTCTCTGATCGTCGGTATAGGTGGCTGTGCCTGTGACATGATGCCGAGCACTATCATGGGGCTTGCTTTTACCTATACTCATGCGGTTACCTCGGCAACTTGCCAGTAGAACTTTTCAAAGAGATTGGCGATCAGGCGCTGGCGGTAGTGGGCTGAGCCTCTAAAATCACTCAAGGGACTAAAGGCTGTTAAAAGGCGCTTTTTTGCTTCATTTACCGTAGTCTGGTTCCAGACCTTACCAAGTAGCCAGGTTTCAACCTCGAGTGCTCTTACGGGTGTGGCAGCTACACCGCCGTAGGCTAAGCGTGCATGGGTGATTTGACCATGTTCATCTGTATCTAGGCTAAAGGCTGCCGCCACAATGCTTATGTCATCGGTACCGCGCTTGCCCACTTTGTAAGCAAAACTCTGCCTTGTTTGTGCCGTTTGAGCTTTAGGAATAATGACTGAAACGATAACCTCGCCCTTTTGCCTTGCCGTCTGACGGTAGCCCAAAAAGTAGTCTGCTAAGGGAATAATGCGCTCACCCGCCGAACTTGCCAGTTTTATACTGGCATCCAGCGCTAAAAGTACAGGGGGAAGGTCACCAATGGGCGACGCCGTACCCAGATTCCCGCCGATGGTTGCCCGGTTACGAATCTGCCGGGCAGCAAACCAGTGAATCATTTCATCCAGCGCGGGAAAGATGCCGTGTAGTACGCTTTCGATGTGACTCAGCGGAATACCCGCACCAATTTCGAGAGTGGCTGGCTCATCTTTTATAATTTTGAGTTCTGAAACATGCTCGAGCGATATAAAGCGGCTAAAGGCTCGAGCCTTGTTCGAGATGTCTAGCCCGAGATCAGTGCCTCCCGCAATGAAGGTTGCTTCAGGGTATGCCCCTAGCAGATCAAAAACCTCTTTTAAGCTCGAGGGCTGATGAAAGTCTCTGGTATTCTCATTTGCCTTGCGAGTCTCCGAGTTCTCTAATATCTGTAAAAAAATGTCATTTTGTCCTGGTTCTGCCAGGGATCTCAGCGCTTCGCGAATGGGCAAGTAACCCGTACAACGGCACAGATTGCCTTCGACGGCTAGGTCAGTGCGCTCACCTGAATAGTAGGCAGCAAACATGCTCATGATAAAGCCGGGCGTGCAGTAGCCACACTGTGAGCCACCTGTTTGAATCATGGACTCCTGTACCGGATGCAAGCCCTCTTTTGCAATGCCTTCGACGGTAAAAAGTTCTTTGCCTGCCACGGCACCTAAAGGAATGAGGCAACTATTCATGGCCTGAAACTGCGGTTTGCCTCTTGCGCTCTGACCAAGCATGACAACGGTGCAGGCACCACAGTCACCGTCCCCACAGCCTTCTTTGGTTCCAACCAAGCCTTCTTGGCGGAGATACTCGAGTAAGGTCGTATTTGAACAGGTTTCGGGTAAAACGTATTCTGTTTGATTTAGCACAAATCTCGTTTGAGACGACATAAAGTAGTCTAGCATGTGGCTCATTTGGGGCTAAGCAAAGCACCTCACGTTTTCGTGGTAGCAGGTATCATCTGGTTAAAGATGCAGGTATCATCTGGTTAAAGATGCAGGTATCATCTGGTTAAAGATGCAGGTAT
>JAGQHN010000005.1:70101-92552 GCA_020431825.1 Trueperaceae bacterium
GCCCGTCTATGTTCATGATGGGTACTGTAAGCAATCCCCTGACTAAAGATATGAATGGCCTGTTCCAGACTCAGACGTTCTTCGCTACGCGAATGATTTACGACTGCGTGAATCCCCAGCAGAGGTTTCATGTCGGTAACGGTGCTGTCACTACCGCCAGCAATGGCAACGCCCTGATGGTAAAAACTGGCAAGCGGGTCAACCGAGTTGGCGCGCTCACCTATCCACTGCTCATAAATCTGGTGTTCCCACTGATAGTTAAAGGCTGGTTGTAAGCCCATGACAATACCTGCCCGTCTGGCACGCTCAATGTGATCTTCCTGAATAAGTTGAGCATGTTCTATACGGTGTCGAGCATTGGGCCTGGGGTATTTTCCCTGAGCAGATTCGTAAGCAGAGAGTGCCTGCTCTACGGCCCGGTCGCCAACCGCATGAAAGGCGCATTGCAGACCACGTTTATGAGCCTCGAGCACAAAATTCTCAAGCTTGTCCTGCTCATGATAAAGAATGCCGCTCGTTTCTGGTTTATCCAGGTACTGCATGCTTATAGCGGCCGTATGCACATCAAAGTCTCCGTCAAGAGCACAACCATGACAGCCGCCAATTCTGGCTAAGCCAAGGCTTTCAACCGCTTCAATATCAAATGTCTGTGTATAGGGCATGACGCGTATGGGCAGGCTATACTCGAGGGGCAGGAGTTCTTTAACTGCGCCAAGGTCATCGAGAGCATGCACCACAGTGCAGCCTGCTTCAGCAGCGCGTTTGGCGGCAGCACGAAAGGCTTTTTCGTAGCCCATTTGCTGGGCATTAAAGGCATACATACGCTGGGTGGCAAGCTGGGTGGATTGGGCAATCAGTGAGCCTGTAGGTTCATTGTGCTCGTCCAGCTCCATACCAGCTTGATGAGGGTCAAAGTTGATGATTTTAAGCGCGCTGCGGCTAGCGACGCTGGCATGCCCGGTGATATGACGGATATAAACAGGATTGCGGGGTGCGGCTGCCTCTAACTCATCCAGCGTTGGCAGGCGGCGACTCGGGAAATCAAGATGCTCGAGCCTCAAGCCTAAGATAAGCTCACCAGGTGCTTTTTGCTTTGCCATGCTTGAGATGCGCTCGAGGAGTTCTCGGGCGGTTTTTATGCCCTTACAATCAAGCGCGGTTGCCAGAAAGCCGGTAGCAGCAAAGTGCACATGGGCGTCACCCAAGCCGGGCAAGGTGGAAGTCCCACTCAGGTCTTTGACCAGAGTATTTGAGGGAAGCTCGAGCTTGATATCAGCCCAGCGTTCAAAACTCAGAAGTTTTCCATCGCGAATAAGCAGGCAATCAGCATGGGGATAGCGAGTTTCTAAACCAGGAAACTGCGTACCAGCTAAGACAAGTAAAGGAGCGCGCGCATTTGTCACGGGCAAACCTTAGCACAGACAGTGACAATAAAATGTGGTTTGCCTCGGCTGATTTAAGCTAGCTGATTTGCCCGAGCCAGTCCTGCATGTTGTAGTGATTTGAGATGCGTTTCACTTTGCCAGCTTCCAGTTCAAAAAAGGCGCCAACAGGAAGGGTGTAGCTTTGCCCGGTTGCTTCAGGTAAGGTACCATCTGTTGCGAGATAGCGTCCGTCCAGCATCATTTCTGCAGCGGCGTGTTTGCCATCGTCACTGACCATGATAACCAGATCATAGACTTTTTCTTCATAACAGCTGTTCATGCGCTCGAGAAAAGCTCGAAAGGCCTCTTTGCCGATTTCCCTTCCTCCTTGACTTATGTCATGGACGACATCATGGGTAAGTAAAGCTAAAAACCTTTCAAGGTCTCGAGCGTTAAAGCGGGCATAATATTCTGCTATAAGTTCTTTGGCAGTCATAAGATTAATCTAACCCTTGTCGCACAGCTGAGCAGTTGTCTGCAAGTACTTGGTTAGGGCAGTTTTTTCTTCCTGGGTGAGTAGTTTAATAACCTGGCAAGTTACCAGAGTACTGCTGGAAGTTTGCTTATAAGAGAGGACTCGAGCGTACATGAGAGCTTCAAAATCATCAGTGCAGACGGGCAAAACTTGCGCCACCGGGTAGTGAAAGAGGGCCTTTTTTTCCACCGTAAAGGTTTCACCTATTTTGGGATTTTGCGCAATGCCCTGGTCATATCGGCCTTTTATCAACCAGTAAAATTGTCTTTTTTCGTCAAAAAAGGGACGCATTGCCCAAGTTTACCCTTATTGCATTTTGAAAAGCATTAAGCTTTATGCCCATTAATCTCCCTTCAACTAACCTCTCTCTAAGGATTGAATTGATAGACTGTGACTGTGAAAGTTCTTAAGGTTATTCAGGGACTCTTGCTTGTTTTAGCAACGGTTGTCCTGTCAGTGATGGCATTTTTTACGGCATCCGCTTTTAAATGGGCAAATGAACTACCTGATTTAAGCGTTCTCGACTCTCTTGATATAACGGCAATTTCGCAAGTGTACTCGAGAGATGGTAGGCAGTTTGGTCAGATTTTGCCGGTAATTGGTGAAGATGAAACGACTTACCGCATACCGGTGAGTCTGGATGAGGTGTCTCCAGCCGTGCTCGAGGCTTTTGTGGCTTACGAAGATGACCAGTATTTCAAGCACTTTGGGATAGATTTGCCTGGTATTGCCAAAGCTGTGTATCGAGAACTTTCTGGCGCAGAAGACCGCGGGGGTTCTTCAATAACCACGCAGGTTATTAAAAATACCCTGCTGAGAGATATTGCCGATGAGCGTACACTCGAGCGTAAAGCTAAAGAGTGGATGCTGGCGGTTGACCTCGAGCGCCGCCTTACCAAGGCTGAGATTTTACAGCGTTATATCAATGTCGTTTTTTGGGGTGGTCAAATTTACGGCATTCGGGCAGCGGCAGATGCCTATTTTGATAAAGATCCTATTGAACTGAGCCTGGCGGAAAGCCTCTACCTTGCGCGCCTCATTCCTGCACCCAATGCCCGGCATAACGATGATTTTTCCCTGACCAGGGCCAGCATGCGTCAGGTTTTAGATAAGATGGTTGCCCAAAACATGATTAGCTCAGAAGTTGCTGAGCGCACCTGGCGCGAGCCAATTCAGCCTAAAGGCTGGCGGGTGGTCTATAACGAAGATGGTAGCCTGGTTTCCGCGGAGCGGACAGGTGAACCCCCTGTGGCACAAACCAGTATTGGTACGACCCTTTCTGAGCACGTTATGTGGGCAGTGCGAAACTGGCTGACCGATCATTTTGGTGAGGAGCTGGTCTACCGCCGTGGAGGTCTAAAAGTCTATACCACCATTGACTATGAGGCGCAGCTTGCAGCCAATGAAGCGTCTTTGCAGGCAGAAGTGCCCGAAGGTGCTGAGTTAGCTATTGTTGGTATTGATCCAAGTACCGGGCAGGTTCTGGCGATGGTCGGTGGGCACTTGGTTGCGGGCGAAAAGCCAGATGAATTTAACCGAGCGCTGCAGGCAGAGCGTCAACCGGGTAGCTCGTTTAAACCTATCGCCTACGCTTCTGCGATTGAGATTGCAGGTTTGTCGCAAGCGACCGTCATGATTGACGAAAAAACCATTTTTAAACAACCCGGACAGCCGGACTACATTCCAGGCAATCACGATAATGTTTTCCTTGGTTCAAAAACGATTCGTTATCATATGGATACCTCGAGAAACATTCCTGCGATTAAGGCACTCGAGGCTGCCAGTGCTCAGGCGGTCGCCGAAAGGGCAACAGAGTTAGGCTATCAAAATGTCTTACCGGTACCTTCGCTGGCTCTGGGTAGTATTGAGACAACTCCCATTCAGCATGCGGCTGCCTATACCGCGTTTGCCAATGGTGGCGTTAAAATGGAACCTTATTTCATAGAACGCGTAGAAGATGCTGATGGTAATTTGCTTTATCAGGCAGAGCCGCGCATGACTCGAGTCTGGTCACCGCAAACGGCGTATATCATGCTGGATATGCTCCACGGCAATGTGAATGATTCCATTGGTTTTAGTAACCGTGCCAAGATTGATGGTCGCTGGGTTGGGGGCAAAACAGGCACAACTAATTCCGAAAGAGATATCTGGTTTGTTGGGGTAACGCCCGGTATGGTAGCGGCTGTCTGGATTGGCTATGACGATAACCGTCCCATTCCGAAAAAGATGCCAGCCGAATTAACCCGTGAAAATGGTACGGTCGGCAGTTCTCGCCAACCGGTCTACATATGGAAAGATTTTGTTCAGGCAGCGCTGGCAAATCGTGCCGATTTACCCTCTTCTTTTCCCATGCCCGAAGGCATTGTGATGCGCAGTCTGAATCTGGAAACTGGACAGGTAGGTTCAGGGGGCGTTGAAGCTGCCTTTTTAGCAGATACGGTTTTTCCCTCGAGTACGGTCGGTGGAGACATGACGATTGAAATTCCTATAGATAAAACGACCAATCGCCGTGCAACAGCTGCCACGCCAAGGGAAAATATCGAATATCGTAAGATTAAACCTGACGAAATCTCGCAGTATCTCAACTAGTTATGAATCAAACACTAACGGCAGTCGCAGGCATAAAAGTTGGTCACTGGACTGACCTCGAGGCCAGAACAGGGTGCACAGTAATCCTTTGTCCAGAGGAAGGCTGTGTGGCCTCTGCCTTTGTGCTTGGGGGGTCGCCGGGGAGCCGTGAATTAGCCCTGCTCGAGCCTGAAAAAACGGTGCAAAAAATCCACGCTTTGCTGCTGACCGGGGGCAGCGCTTTTGGTCTTGCGGCAGCTACAGGAGTGGTGGACTGGCTCGAGCAAAAAGGCATAGGGCTGCAAACGCCAGCTTGTCCTGTGCCCATTGTGCCAGCAGCTGTCATCTTTGATTTGATGAATGGTAATCCAAAACGGCGACCAGGAGCCGAAGAAGGCTTTTTAGCAGCTGACTCGGCAAGCGCTGAACCTCACGCAACCGGGCAGGTAGGGGCAGGGTCAGGTGCTCTGATAGGTAAATATCTGGGCTTTGAACACGCTGCTAAAGGAGGCCTGGGTGCTGCAGTTATGCGGGTCGGAGAGGCCACGGTAGCCGCACTTAGCGTCTCAAATGCAGTAGGTGACATTTATGAGGATGGGGTCTTGGTAGCAGGCTCGAGTTCCCCCTTTCGGGAGCGTGCGCAAGAAAATCTGCCAGGTTTATTTGTGCAGGCCGGTACCAATACCACCTTAGTGGCGGTTGCCACCGATGCCATCCTCACAAAAGCCGAAGCCAAAGCCCTCGCGCAGTCTGCACATATTGGCATTGCAACCGTTACCAGACCATCGCACACCATTCATGATGGAGATACCAGTTTTGTGCTCAGTACAGGAGCCGTGACCCCGCCACCGATGATGGCGCTAGGCATTGCCGTGCAGCAGGTTGTGGCAAAAGCCTTAATTCAGGGTGTTAGAGAAGCGAATAAGAGCTAGCAAATTGTGTAGCAATACATGGTCCAGGCAGGGTGGCGTAGCATAATGGCGCCTATGCAAGTTGGCGTTTTGGCATTACAAGGTGCTTTTAAAGAACACAGGCTCATGTTTGAGAGCCTCGGTGTTAAGGTCGCAGAAGTTCGCTTACCCGCAGATCTAAGCAAGGTTTCAGGTCTGGTTATCCCTGGAGGAGAATCAACGACCATGGCAAAACTCATGCGAAGCTACGAGCTTGATAGGGCCATTACGGAGTTTGCTCAGATGGGTAAGGGAGTTTGGGGAACTTGCGCAGGGGCTATTGCCATTGCCAAGGAGATCGTAGGGTTTCCTGAGCAGCCACGACTTGGACTTATGGATATAAGTGTGGCACGTAACGCCTATGGACGTCAGGTGGCATCTTTTGAAGTAGAGGTTGATGTAAAAGGCTTCGAGACACCTTTTCACACGGTTTTTATCCGTGCGCCGCGTATTGAAAAGACAGGGACCAGGGTTGAGGTTCTAGCTAGCTATGAGGGTTATGCCATTATGGCAAGAGAAGCCAACTTTATGGCAACGGTTTTTCACCCTGAGCTAACAAATGATGCCAGGGTGCATCAGTATTTTCTCGAGCAGGTCTGTTCTTAATTAACAGCTTCTGCCGGCTAGCGAACTTTTGGGAGCATCGTGTTTTGATCAAGAACCAGCAGCCAGTTTTCGTTTTCATTAATAAAGATCAGACTGAGTAGGTAGCGGAGCTGATAGGCTTTGCCAGTAGGGTCTATATCAGCATAATTTACCTGGAAAGTAGCACAGCCTGTTTGCTGATTAGACCAGGTGCTTAAAAGGTTTAGCTCGAGTGACCAATCTGGGTCGCTAAACCATGTTTTGTGAAAATGGATAATGTCGTTAAAGTCAGCTAATCTCGAGCCATTTTGTAAGATGACAGAAAGCCTATCGTCAGGAACGAGAGTCTTTTGAAAGGTCTCCAGGTCCCGGTTTATAAGCGCGTTTATGTGCATGTCAAGGGTTTCGCTAAATGTCATCATGGCTTAGTCCTCAATTTGTTAATGATAAGAGAAACGAGTTGGCTTTGGCCTGTTTAAACAACTGTTATTTATTTTAGTTGTAAGGCCAGCCATCTTCCCCCCAAGGCTGCGAAAAAGCCCAGGCTTACACTCAAAAGAACATAAGTTAAGGCGAGCAGTGGTTGCCCTTTCTCAATAAGATGGAGCGTTTCTACTTCAAAGGTCGAAAAGGTGGTAAACGAGCCTAAAAATCCTGTCATCACGGCTAGTTTTAGCTCAGGTCGCCAGGTATCAGCCAGACCAAAAACCAGTAAGGCCAGGACAAAAGAGCCCAAAACATTTACAGTAATCGTTGCTAGCGATACTTTTTCAGAAAAACCCGGCATACTGGCATGACCAAGTATAAGATTACTAAAGTAGCGGCAGAGCGCACCAAGAGCACCGCCGAGAGTGACAGCAATCCACATGCTGTTACCTTATCACGGCTGAAAGCTTCTTATAATTGCATAGCGTTGAGCAGAGCGTAAAAGGAGTAAGACATGAATGAGCGTTATCCGATTGGGAAGTTTGAGTTTTCAGGCGAAGATGATCGTGCCAAAAGTCAATATCTGCAAGCTATTCGTGAAGCCCCTCGGTTACTCAGGGAGGCGGTGGCGGAACTTAATCATGAGCAGCTGAATACGCCTTACCGGGAAGAGGGCTGGACGGTTCGGCAGGTGGTTCACCATATGGTGGACAGCCATATGAACAGCTACATAAGATTCCGCTGGGCCCTTACCGAAGATAAACCTGTTATTAAAGCCTATGATGAAGCTGTATGGGCAGCGTTGCCTGATGCCAAGTCGGCACCGATTGAGCTGTCGCTAGATTTACTCGAAGCCCTGCACGCGCGCTGGCTAGTCCTGCTTGAGAACCTGAGCCCTGAAGACTTAGCCAGAGTATTTGTACATCCAGAAACAGGTAGAGAAATTCCTCTTATCAGGAATCTGGCCATTTATGCCTGGCACGGCAAGCACCACGTTGCCCATATTACTGAATTAAGAAAGCGCAAGGGCTGGACATGAAAAAAGTAAGTGATATGGTTGCCGAAGCCAAAGCAGAAATTAAGAGCCTGAGTATCAAAGAAGCTCTGGAAAAACATGGGGCAGGGGAAGTAGTCTTTGTTGACCTGAGAGACATAAGAGAACTCGAGCGTGAAGGGAAAATCGCCGGTGCCATGCACGCTCCTAGAGGCATGCTCGAGTTTTGGGTTGACCCGGAAAGTCCCTATCACAAAGAGATTTTTTCCAGTGGCAAAAACTTTGTTTTTTACTGTAGCCTGGGCTGGCGCTCGGCACTGGCAACCAAAGCTGTGCAGGATATGGGTCTGGTCAACGTAGCTGACATTGAGGGGGGATTTAGTGCCTGGAAAGAGGCAGGTGGACAGCTGGAAAGCTACGAGCGTAAGTCCCGGGAGGGCTAGGGTATGGATGAAAAGCAGAAATCACTTTACCGGGTCTTTGCCTATACGTTTTTGGCAATCGGGGGAGTTTTCCTGCTTATAGATATTCTGGAGGAAATCTTTTCCTTCCAGTTGATTCGCGGTAATCCTTTTCCCGCCGCTACGCTTGTTATACTGGTAGGTCTTGCGCTACTCTGGACAGTCAGAAGTAAAGATGAAGTTGAATGAAAAAGCTGTCATTTAATTAATCTGTCCTGGGTTAAGCTGTGAAGGCTCGAGTTTTGCGAGCAAAGCAATGAGAGGTTTTAGGGTATGTGGATGAGGTCGACTAGGCAGCAAGGTATAGCGCTGGTAAGTGCGCTCATTTTCCTTGTGATTAGTGTTATTTTTGTTGGTACAGCACTGGTTGTCAGTTCGTCGAACAAGCGCCTTTCTACCAATAATCTCAATACGACCAAAGCACAGCTTATGGCTGAAGCGTCGATTGAGCGGCTTATTTACGAGATCTGGTACAGCAAAACCGTACAGGAAGCAAGTAAGGATTTTGAAAGTCGCGACCTCACCGCCTTTAGAAAAGGCCTTGATGAATTAGGCATTTTAGAGGGTGAAGCTAGCGCCAAAGAATATGTCTTTGGGCCAGAAGTGACGTACACCGAAACAGGCGAAAACGGTAGTTACCTGCTCAAAGTCAGGCGTGTTGATCTGGGCTCGAGTCGCACCTTGTTACGCGTTGATACGCTGGGCTGGATTGGTCCAGAGGATAATCCGGTGGCGCAGCGGCGCATTTCAGAAGATCTGGCGATTCAACCTCCTGATTTACCGGGTTTTGCCCTGCTAACCAACAACGCCAATTGTGTGCTCTGTCATTTGACGGTGAGTTCCCTGGATGTTGCCTATGATGATGACGGCACAAAAGTAGATTTTTCAAGGTTTCAAGGCAACAAAAGTTACCGGGAAGCGCATCTGTTAAACAAAGAACGTATAAAGGTGGGTGCCCTCGAGAGCCTCGACACGCATAGAGCGGAAATTGATTCCTGGATAACAGGCACCATTTACACCCGCGGGGAAACCAACGTACTTGACAGTGCTGCTGACTTGTACCTCATGCCCTTTTTAGACAAGAGCTCGAGGCTCTCCGATGAGCAACTTAGCAAGAGCTTTGAGGAAGTCGATTGCTCTAAGGAATGTAAAGAAAAAAATCAGCTCTTTTATACCAACTACCCGTTAAAGAATGAAAACCCGCCCGATGGTGAATTGCCTGACAGGTTTCCGCTTCCGGTCGAAGACAGCAACGAGAATCGTCTGATTGACGCAAGCGAGTGGACCAGGGCGATTGCTGGCAGCGATAAGCTAGGCGCCTTAAAAGGCGGCGAAAAAACACTTTATCAGCCAGGATTAAGCCCCCAGGCAAAAAATGGCAGTGTTGAATTAAGCGCCAAAAGCACGAATGGGGTAGACGGTAATCTGGTGCTAAAAGGTACAGCGGCTAACCCGATTCTCTTGCAGGATGATGTTTATGTGAATGGGGACGTGGTTATTTCTGGCTATGTTTCAGGTACAGGTCGGATTATTGCCAGGGGCAATGTTTATGTAGTTGGCGATATCAAATATGCCTGTGACACCGATTCACAGGATTATAGTTTTACAGGTTCAGTCACCTGCAATTATGGTGTCAAACAATCTCTGCCTCAGTTTGCGCTGGTTGCGGGCAAAAATATGATGATTGGTCCCTACATGATGCAGCACTTGGGGACGCCAGTAAGCCCCGTTAATAAAGTTTATGAAGTTCCAGCTGAGCATCTCACCGACCTGGATCTGTCTGACTTAAGCCAGGATGAGTTAAACCGCTGGTACCTAGATCCGGGTCAGTGGGTTAAAGATGCTGACGGAAATCCTCTACGCACAGCGAGACGTGACAACCCAAATGTAGATGCTACGTACACGATGAGTTTTAGCCATACCGAGGCAGCGCTTTTTAATCAGCTGGAGTATGAAAAAGCCCAGGCCAATCCAGGCTATACCCCAAGGTACTACCGTATGCGTGATGACAGCCATGTTTACCGCTGCACGTCGGACAAATCGTCTGGCTGCCGCTACTATGGCAATACTGACTATGTTGACCCCGGTAAGGATACCGATAATCTAACGAATCCTGAACTTGTAGACATGACTGAAACTGAGCCTGATGCGCTTAGTTCAGCCTCTATTTTGTCTTTGACCCCTTCGGATAGCTGGTTAGCCGATACCCCTGAGAAAAGCGAACTTGCCTTAAGAAAAATGTGGGCTGAAAATGTTGAAATCTCAAGGCTTCCTGGGGCTCTTCAGGTAGATGGTATTTTGTACTCGAGCAATGCTATTTTTACGCTAGCCCCCTCAAAATCTGCGATTCAGGGACAGGTTAAATTGCATGGTTCCATTATTGCCGCCGATACAGGGCTACTGGTGCCGGGAAACAAGTGTTCAAGGGATGCCAAGAACTGCACAGGGTTAGAAATCTTTTATGACTCGAGGCTCAAAAACCTGCTAGATATTCAAGATGATAAAAAGCTGGTACAGATTCGTAGCGGTTTTCGCCTCTTAGCCACGGACGATACTCAGAAGCTCTACACCAACATACCCTTTAGCTCGGATTTGGTCGAATGACAAAAGGTTTTTCCCTACTTGAAATGCTGATTGTGGTTGCCATTGTCGGTACGCTTCTGGCTATTAGCTTCGTCGCCATCATGCGTTTTCGTGCTATCGCAGAGATCAATGATGTTCAGCAGCTTGTGGTTCAGGAGATAAATCGTGCCAGAAGTGATGTGTTTCGTTTGGGGATTGACTATACCGTGAGCTGGACAGCCGACAAACTGATTATAGAAGGAAAAGAAAAAAGAGAGGTCGATCTCTCGAGCTCTGATAATGTCAAGATTATAAGTGGAAATGACAGTGTGCGCTATAATGCACCTTATGCCACAATAAGC
Source organism: Trueperaceae bacterium (assembly GCA_020431825.1). Classification (GTDB taxonomy): domain Bacteria; phylum Deinococcota; class Deinococci; order Deinococcales; family Trueperaceae; genus JAHEBB01. The sequence continues at coordinate 80,909 of JAGQHN010000005.1, forward strand.
GTAAGCTATAAAACTATTAAACTCGAGGCGCAAAAAGGCATTAATCGCCGCACAGCCGAGGTTCTTATTTACGGAGTGACCGGAAAGGTATTTACTCATTAAGCGTCAGGGCTTAAGTCTTATAGAAGTCCTGGTGGCTCTGGTCATTGTTGCCATTGCTGCCAGTATGTTTCTTTATTTTGCTGATGCTTTACGTATAACCAGACTATCTCGTCAGGAGACGCAAGCAACGACCTTTGCCAAGAACTACCTAACCAGTTTGCAGAGTTACTGGCAAACACCTGAAAACTATACCTTTGGTCTTGGTTATGCCAAAGAGCTAGCCGAAGCTGTGCCTGAACCCTATCGTTTAGATGTCACTATCACCAACGAAGCTAATGAAACGCTTGCTCAGTTTCCGGAGGGGGTTGCGGTGGCTAAAGATGAATCTCGGCTCAGGAAAATAACCCTGATGTTTACTGATGATAAGGGTAAATTGCTGGTTATTCAGTCTGATATTAGCTATCCTCCTCCCAGGCCATAAATCATGAAGAAGCATCAGGGTATTACGGTAGTTGAATTATTAGTGGCAGCAGCCATTTTTGTTATTGTATTAAGCCTTATTTTCAATGGTTTATTGGGTAGCTCGAGGGCTGTGAATACTGTTATTACTGAGTCCGAAGTCATTCAGGATTTACGGGTGGCAGGGCAAATCATGACTGATAATTTAAGCCGGGCTGTCTATATTTATCCGCCAGGAACCCAAATTCAGCTTAATAAATCTGTCAGTGCGAGTGTGCGCAATCCTGCTACGGGTAAAAATGTCTGGACGATTGGACAAGACCCCATCATTGCTTTTTTGCAGGCACCTCAAGACCCGTTTCAAGATCCTGAGAATTGTCCTGATCCAAAAGAGCCAGACAAAGTTAAAACGGCTGACGCTTGCTTGCGGTTTATAGCCTACTATGTTTTGCATAGAGAGAACTTTGTAAAGGCAGATAGTGCATTTAAAGCATTTCTTCAAGATGATGCAAATAAAGATACCTGGATGCTCTTTGAATTTCGGGATGTGTTGCCTATGGTAGGGCGCTTAGACATTACAAATCCTCCGCCAGTTGTGACCAGTGGAGGCAGAGCTTATCTCCTGGCAGACTATCTTAAAATGGGCAGTGGCTTTCTACCTTTTAATGAGGTCAATTGCCAGGTTGAGGGTGTTTTAGATCCGGAGTGTAATGATATTGTTATTACTCCTGAGACACTGCTTAATTACCGCGAGACAGTGGCTCGAGGCGAGTTTAGCCTCGAGGTTGAGTACAAACAAAGAGGGAAAGTCATCCGTAGTCCGGTCTTAACTTTCCCGATCGCGCCGCGAAATCTTTATGCAGAGTAATTAAAGGCCAACGTTATTTTTCTCTAAAGCCCGTTCTGCGCGGTAACTGCTTCTGACCAGAGGGCCAGAAACGACCTCTAAGAAGCCTTGCTTGAGCCCCCAATCACGGTACATTTTAAATTCTTCTGGAGAAACGTAGCGTTCTACGGGCAAGTGTGCTGAGGTTGGTCTCAAATACTGTCCAAGCGTAACAATGTCTACGCCTATAGCCCTTAGATCGTCAAAGGTCTCCTTAATTTCGGCTTCGTTTTCGCCCAGGCCAAGCATGAGGCTGGTTTTGGTAAGAACTTCAGGTCTTGCTCTTTTCGCATAGGCTAAAACCCTTAAAGTCTGCTCATAGCTGGCTCTTGGGTCGCGTACCGGATGAGTGAGTCGCCGAACTGTTTCAATGTTTTGGGCATAAACTTCAATGCCCGAATCCAGAACCTTTTGCACCGACTCAAAGTTTCCCTGGAAGTCTGGTGTGAGTGCCTCAACGGCTGTAGAGGGGTTGACTTCTTTTATTTTTTTTATGCAAGCGGCGTAGTGACCTGCGCCGCCGTCTTCAAGGTCATCGCGGTCAACCGAGGTAAGCACCACATAGTTTAGCCCCATAAGCCGGACCGATTCGGCAGCAAGCCGAGGTTCATCAGGGTCAAGCCAGCCTTTAGGGTTACCTGTTGATACCGCACAAAATTTACAGGCCCTTGTACAGACAAAGCCCATAAGCATGATGGTTGCGGTACCCGCATCCCAGCACTCACCCAAATTGGGGCACATGGCTTCTTCGCAGACAGTACTCAGACGATTTTCCTTAACCGTTTTTTTAACTTTTGCGTAGTTTTCCCCACTGGGTAAACGTACCTTCAACCACTCAGGCTTTTTTTCTCTGGGACGGTTGTCAGTCTCTTTTTTTTGAATCCCGTGCTTGACATATTTGATGTCTTTTAAGTCAATCATTGCTACCAGTTTAGGGGAAAAGCCAAGAACTATCGGTAACTAGCCTTGCGATAATTAAACTTAACCAGCGACTTTAGAGCTTAAGCTTTGACTTTTAGCAAAGTGATGGTGCATATGATCTAAAAGCTTTTCTTTGACATCTTCCAGGGTGACAGGTTTGGCCAGAAGTTTCTCGAGGCTTGTCATCTGCTTACCTACCAGACCACAGGGGACAATGTAATTAAAATGGGCAAGATTGGTTGAAACATTAAAGGCAAAGCCGTGAAAGGAAACATTGCGTTTGATGGCCACACCAATTGAGACGATTTTTTCGCCATTGACCCAGACCCCGGCATAACCAGGGCTGCCCTCACTGCTAAAGCCAAAGTCTGAGAGCGTATCGACCATGACCTGCTCGAGTGTTCGCAAGTACCACTGAACATTTCTGCCAACGTTAAAAATGGGGTAGCCTACCAGTTGGCCTGGACCGTGATAGGTAATATCGCCCCCTCGCTCAATGTCATATAGCGAGAAGCCCTTCTCTAGCAAAAAATCCTCTCTCACTAGCAAGTTTTCTCGGCCACCCTTTTTGCCGAAAGTAATAACTGCCGGGTGTTCAACCAGTAGAAGGGTTGGAGAAAGCTCGCCCCTGGCCACAGCGGCATGGGTTTCAAGCTGAATTTGCCAGGCTTTTTGGTAATCGAGTAGACCTAATTCTTTTACGGCAAAGGACTTCATGATTTGAGAATAGCAGGCTAATAGAGACCTTTATGTAAGAGCTTTTCTACCCTGTGATGAGCCGTCCAGCCAGGTCAAAACTTGAGTTTTAGGCTCAGATACCTTAAAGTGAACGTGTTACGTAAAAGGCAATCGATTGCGTGGCTCGAGTCTAGGCTCGAAGATTAAGCGGGCTCAAGCTTTGCCAGGTTTGTGTCCAAGAAAGGCAAGTCTTATGGCATCAGGTACAGTAAAGTGGTTTAACAGCGAAAAAGGATATGGCTTTATAGCCCAGGAAGATGGTCAAGATGTGTTCTGCCATTTCTCTGCTATCAATGCTGACGGTTATCGCTCCTTAAATGAAGGCGATGTCGTAGAGTTCGAAGTTGAACCAGGGAAAAAAGGCCCTCAAGCAAAGAATGTTGTTGTGACTCAGGCTGCATATTAAGTTTCAGTTCTTCTACGTTCAAAACTAAAAGAGCAGGCAAAAAGCCTGCTCTTTCTCGTATTAACCTGAATTACTGGGCAACGGCTTCTAAGTGCTTGCTTAATTTATTGAGATAAGAACCTTTCGGCATAGCGCCTACCATCGTCTCAACCGGTTCGCCATTTTTAAACAAAATGACCGTTGGAATACTCATAACTCTGAAATTCATAGCTGTTTTCTGGTGATCATCTACATTAAGTTTGCCTACTTTTATTTGACCCTCGTAGTCGCTTGCTAACTCTTCTATAATGGGGCCGACCATGCGGCAAGGTCCACACCAGGGAGCCCAAAAATCAACCAGAACCAGGCCATCCTGAGCCTCTGAGGCAAAATTGCTATCGGTGAATTCAACTAAATTGGACATTTTTCCTCCGTAAAAGCTAGATCTTAAAGTTCGACCTTTTCTAGGGTCGTCAGTACATAACGATCTGATTTACTTTAGTCAATATACCCTGGGGGGTATGTACATTAAATGACATTGATGGTGTCGAATTGACTCTAGTTAACAAATGCCGACTGTAATTGCATAAACCAAGGATTCAATCTTTACTTTAAGAACACTGAATGACAACTTTTAACACTAACTCGCACCATAAATGGCACCATTTTTTTGCAAAAAAGACCAATTTTAGGGGGGTATATGCTGAATTAAGGATTGCTGACACTTTAGATTTCACTTTTTTGAGTTGCGAAAAACAAAAGTCTAAGAATTGGTTTAATTGTGTTATTTGCCACACGTCGCATATTTGTTTTCAATACTACTTGTGTGCCTAAAAAAATAAGTATATACTACATGTAGCACTATTTGAAAGTGTTGCAACAGTAGCTAACAGGATAATCTGGAGTAGTAGTTGTCGGGAAGAAAGCAAATTGGGTATGACCTTCGAGATTTTCCAACCATGTAAGGGTTTTGCTGTGACTGATAGATTTGAAAATTTGCTAAATGCTCAACGAAACGGTCAAGCCATTGAAGTAGTTACGTGGTTAGCTACGGAACACGATAAAATTGAGGAGTCACTACAGGTTGTTGAAAAAGTTCAAGATTTACTTTGCGTACAGCTTAGTAATCTCGAAATAACAATTAATAAAGGTATTGACCTTATTAAGACGTCAAATAACGAAGACTATGTTAATGTGAAGAGTGAGTATCCTGAATTAGCCAACATATTGGCTGGTTGGGATGTCAATGACATTGGTAGTCTTAGTTCAGGGCTCAATACCTTAGTTGCTTTGTTGACAGAGTGTGATTACAAAAGATTGGCAAAGCTTATTAACAAACAACTGAAGCTGGTGTTACAAACACTTAAGCAGCTTAAAGCAGCGGTAAATGAAATTTCAACTCTTCAAAAATTAGGTTCGTTGGTTGCCACGCGTATATTGCAAGCCACCAATGGTTTAAAGGTATTTAAGAGAGAAGTGCTGCTTCAGCAGCAGTGGCTTGTATCGCGACTTTTACTAATTAGCTTCATTAGACGTAAGGTTCGAGAAAAGAGTCTTGAAGACGCAATTCCCTATAATCTAGCGCTTTCGCGCATACCTACAGTAAAACCAAATAGCCCAGCTTACCTCTAGTGCAAGGCTGACGCATAAGTGCTTTGCTGCACTGCGTTAAGGGTTAGTCCCCAGCCCCAAGTAAGACTTAACTGACTTCTTTATTTAAGTCCTTACTCATGCACCGGAGGTAAGCGTGCAAAATTCAACCTTACTTTTACTTAAGCCCTTTAATACTACTAAAGATATTGCTCAACGGTGGGAGTGCAGTAACATGCATATTTACCGTCTAGTTGAACGTGGAGAACTACGCGCAACCAGAATTGGTAAACTCCTCAGATTTTCCTCAGAGGATGTTTTAGCCTATGAAGCTCGAGCCACCCATGATGGGGAGATAAGCTAATGCCCTCATCATCAAGCGCGAAGACGAGGGCCAAAACAATGAACCCTTCTATTTTAACCAAATACTCGGTCATAAACCTTGATTACCTCGAGCAAGCAATGCGGGTACTGGAAGACGAAGGGTTCCATTATTACATTGAACCCTTTTTACTCACTCATGGCGTGATTCTAGCCGTTGTTCGGGATGAGGAAGCTTATCTAGTTGAGTGCTCCGATTTGGGTAATTTAATTCGGTATGGCTCGGCATATCTGCGTAACCATGAGGAAAAGCCAAAGCATCTTCAAGACCACTTAGGTCATCGGCAACGCTTGAAGGCATATGCTGAAAAAGTTATTGCTGAAACCGTTAATGAACTGAGAGATGCTCCAGTTGGAGTCCGAAATGATGCCTTGTTTCGGGCGGCGGCAAAACTGGGAAGTTTTCTGGGTTGGGACGTGTTGGATTATCAAGAGGTATTTGAAACCCTGATAAATAACACGTCTCTACCTGTTCAAGAGGCTGAAAGTACAATTCACTCTGGCTTTAAGAGGGGTATGAAATCTCCCAGACCTCAGCCCGAGTTAAAACCAAAAAGCTTTAAGGAACGTCAGAAAGCCAAGGTGAAATCATGGAAGTAAAAGACCATATCTTTGCCAAGGCTCGAGACCTTGCCGGTAGCGCTTCTGCTGACAATCTTTCAGAAATCCAACGCCAGGTTTTTACACTGGCGTTGGACAGTGCCATGACTGAGGCTGAAGTCGAAGTTCTCATTAAGGATATGGCAAGTGCAACTGGGATTCCCGAATCGGCTTTTCGAAAAACTTGGAAGATTTTAGTAAGCGACGACAGCGACACCAGCGCTAAAATCACGCAAAGTCAATCACTTATTAAGCTTTGTAGTGATTTATGTTTTTTTTGTGATAATGCGTCAGATGAAGCTTATGTAAAAGTTCGGGTTGGTGACCATTATGAGGTCTACAACCTTAGGACAAGAGAATTCAAGATGCTCCTCAGCAAGCTTTTTTACGAAGCTGAAGGTAAGCCTCCAGGTACGCAAGCCCTTCAAGATACACTGGGCATCCTTGAAGCAAAAGCGCGCTTTGATTTTGACCCACAACCTGTTTACTACCGACTAGCAGAACGTGATGGCACCATCTATATAGATATAGGTGATGATAAATGGCGGGTTATAGAAATTGATGACCAAGGTTGGCGCATACTCGATGAATCTCCAATCATGTTTCGCAGGTCAAAAAACACGAAAGCATTACCAGTGCCAATGCCAGGAGGCAGGGTTAATCGCATCCGTGACTTTGTCAATGTTAGTGAAGAGGAATATCCGTTACTTTTGGCTTTTTTAGTTGCATGTCTTTATCCCAAGGGGCCCTATCCAATACTGAATATACAGGCGGAGCAAGGAAGTGGTAAAAGTAGTCAGGCTAGAACTATAAAAAGCCTGGTTGACCCTAGTTCTGCACCTTTGCGTAGCGCGCCCCGTGACGAGCGGGATTTGCTTATTGCTACAAAGCACAACAGAGTGATAGCTCTGGATAATCTTTCTAATATCAGTGGGAACCTGAGTGATGGGTTATGCCGTTTGTCAACAGGCGGTGGCTACGCCACCAGGGCTTTGTACTCTGATAATGATGAAAATATCATCGAGGCTATGTGTCCGGTTATCCTTACGGGCATTACCGATATTGCAACTCAGAGCGATTTGCTTGATAGGACTATTGTGCTGCACTTGCCACGGTTACCCGAAAGCCAGAGGAAAACTGAAGCGGCGCTGAATGCAGAATTCAGTGCTGCCAGTCCCTTCATTTTTGGAGCACTACTTGATGCTGTATCTTCTGGGCTACGGACTTTGCCTACGGTTCACATTGAAGCGCCACCAAGAATGGCTGATTTTGCAGTTTGGGCAACAGCGTGCGAAGTTGGTTTAGGGCTCGAGCCAGGCAGCTTTCTAAAGGCTTACCGTGAAAATCGTTCTCAGGCAAATACCATAGCGCTCGAGGAATCCCTTGTATCAGTAGCGTTTCAAAAGTTTGCTGAGAGCCTTTCTGACCCTTGGGAAGGTTCTATGTCTGAGTTATTGACCAATCTTGAGAGCTTCATTTCGGATAACCAGCGAAAGACCAGAGAATGGCCCAAAGCTGCAAATAGTCTTAGCATGAAGCTCAAAAGACTAGCTCCCAATCTTAGGCTCGTTGGGATTGAAGTAGAAATCCATCGCAGCAACCGAGGTTCTAGAGTATCGGTGCAAAAGACCGTCACTACCGTCACACCGTCACCAGACGGTGAATATACGCGTACAGAGCGCCATCTATCCGGTGAGGGTAGTGATGACAGCTATGTACAACAGGACACTTCCCATTTCGATAGGCTGCATCAGAGCCTTTCAGCAGGCCAGAAGAGTGACGATGGGTATGTAGGTGACGATGTTTTACGTCCTGATTCTGAGGATGAGTTATGGCTTTAACACCTGAAGGTCTAGTTAGAGAGCTAACGAGCTGTGGGGTGACATTGCGTGTGGAGGGTGAGCACCTTGTGGTGACTAATAAGAATAAGCTTACCCGCGACCTTATTGATGCCCTGAAAAGTCATAAGCTCGAGCTTATTCACCTCCTTAATCCTCAGCGCTCTCATGACGCCAGTGTCCCCGACCACTGGCGTCATATTCCTGTAATGCCTGTTAAGGGAGAACGCGTCGCACGGTTTGGTCCGAATGGGGAAGGTTTACGGTACCGCATTTGCCTTTTTGACGTTTGGTACATAATCAGGTTTGAGGAAAATGCTGACGTGCTCAGAGTAACAAACCTTGAAAATGGTGTGCCAAAAAACAGAATGTTTACCACCCTCGATGAGTTCCATCGTTGGGCATGGGCAGAGACTTTCTTCCGAGACCTCACCTTTTTAAACTGACTCAGGGTGAAGTGATAAGTGACGGAAGTAAAAGGTCGAGTTTTATTGGTAATCATTCCTCCTCGAGCCTGAGACTGATTGGGGTTCTGTGGGCGACCCCAACCTCAACCCCAAAACGCCAATGGGTCAACCCCAATCCATACCTATACCTTTTCAACCCCAACCCCAATTTAGGTGTTTGGGGCTGACCTCATTTAGAAACCGTCCATCATTTTTTGAGTGTTTTTTAGAGCAATGTGCCCCATAGAAAGGTTTTTCAGTCGGAGAAGTTTCCTGACTCAAAGGTATTGCCTAAAATCCCCAAAACGGGGACGCTTAATAACCCTTAATTTTATAATTGGGGTTGACCCCAATTAGCGACCCCAAAGCAGTTGGGTGGGGTTGGATATTGGGATTAAGTCGTTCAAAAAGAACAACTCAAAGGTTTTGCATGTAGAGCATGTCTACACTCAAAGGTTTTGCCTAATTACCCCAAAAATAGGGATGCAGCCCACCCCTAAATTCCAATCTTTGCTAAATGGTCTAGTTCTTAATATAAGTGAGGGGAATCTTTAAGGGAATACCACCCACATCAAGCTCGAGCTCAAAATGGTAAGTGCCTGGTACTGTTAGCTTGGTTTTATCAAATTCCAATTCGACAGCCGAAACTTGGTCTGGAATAAAGGTGTTGTCGTAAGTTAATTTCTTTATCAATAGACCAGGATTCGCAAGGATAGTAGTATCATATTGCGCTTGTGTAAATTTACTACTATAGGTTTCCACTTTGACACTTCCATCTGTGATATTGGCAATTTGAGCATAGAAAGTATTATTTGGGCCAAGATACTGGTCGTCTATTTCACCGAAACCATACATGACAAATAAAGGGGCGTGCCCATCCCATCCTTTATATACTTCAAAAGAATAATCATAACGCTCAACAATTCCTCCATCATAGAGTGCTGTGATTTTTCCAGTTTGGTGGTCTGTAAATTCAATGTCAAGAGAATTGTCTGCGTTATAGTTGAATCTCTGGCATATAAGTAGTTGAGTTGAACCCGCACGGCAATTCGTTTGTATCGGATAATCTAGAAAGTTATAGGCAGCAATGCGCAAGGTATAGGGATTATTGGGGTCGTTCGAAGGTCTTATATTTATATATGCATTTTCGAACATCCTGTAACGATTTGGCGTTTGACTGTAAACTGAAATGCGGTTATTGCCTAAGACTCTCTCAATGCTAGGAATATCAACATAATAATAAAGCTCGTTACTCTGATTCGTGTTGCCGCTTGTATCGGTAGCAATGGCATACACCTTGAGTCCATAATAGGTATCTCGAGCCTTGAACTCATAATTCAATTCATAAGGCGCAACACTATCCGTCTCAACCTTGGCATCGTCTACCCACCATTCCACGCTGGCAATCCCCTGGTCATCACTGACCTCAGCAATAATCTTTTCGGTCTTCTCTACATAGACATTAGGCGCATTGCCAATAATTTTAATCTTGGGTGCTTCTAAATCTGTTGAAGCTAAGGTAAGTTTTGCCCTGGTATAGATAGAGCGCTTTTCACCTTTGACGGAGCGGATATGGAGAAAAACGGTATTGCCCGGTGACCAGTCAAGCTCGAGCCCAGCTTTACTGTCTTTTTGAATGATTAAGGGAGGAGCCAAATCAGGAATTACAGAACCCCAATTTTCCCCGTCATTGGAAACTTGAAACTCATAGCTGTCAGCCTCAGGTACGGCTGCATACTCGAGGGTAGCCACATCACTGGCTGCATTAAGCGAAAAGCCTGTTATTTCAGGATTGGCTAATGGAACTTCGGGTTCTGGCTCGGGTTCTGGAGTGGGGTCAGGCGTAGGATTAGGGTCTGGGTCCGGTGTTGGCGTCGGAGCAGGGTCGGGGTCCGGTTCTGGGTCGGGGTTTGGATTGGGGTCTGGGTTATTCGGTGCTTCACAGACATCCGGGTCAATATCGACATTGGTTTGCTGTGCTCTAAGCTCCTGATTACAAATGACATTATTGAGTTGGTTACAGCTCCCGAGGAGCAGAATCAAAACAAGAAACCCCATCCGTTTTAGCATGATGCTGGCTCCCTTAGATAAACATAGTGAAAGACTGGCTCTAAGAACATAGTGTGAACTCCCTTTTCTTTGGGGAAGTTTACAAAAACGTGCGTAAAGGAGGCGTAAAAGGTGTACTAAAAGTGCTGAAGTGTATCAACCACGCCAATATCAATGGAAATCTCTTTAGCTCAATTAGGCGGTAAATTAAATATTGACGTTAGGCCATAAAAAGCCGAGCTCAGGGTGGTAGTAGGTGTCATGCAAGTAAAGTAAGTCCAGTTCCCAATCTGCAATTGCATTCTTGAAATTTCGATGCTTCTGGCGCTTTGCATTTCTAATAAATGCTGCAATTGAATAGGCAAGCTTTTTCAAGCGTAGTGCCGTTCGAGGTTGTCCCCATTCGCTCATATAATCCGGTGAAACCACGTTAGGTAGTTCATTGAAAAGAACACAGTCTAAGATGCGTTGTCTCAAATCAGTCTTTTTACCTATTGTGTTGCCAACAGCGTAACCAATATAAGAGAGTAAGCCCTCTTCAAACCAATACTGGTCACCCGTAAGCCCTCTAATTCCTGAAGGTGCCTTTGTACTTGGCCACTGAAACGAAAAATGTTCAGGTGGTTCTAACCTAACAGTGTGCGACCTGTCAACAGTTGAATCATGCGCCTGTTTAAGATGCTTATTTAACCAATCTTTTCCAATCAAAATGTCACAGATGGGACACCTTACCAAGTACTTATCAATGCCTTTTCTACGCTGAGATTTTTGGGGACGTGTTGGAGGTTCTAGCTTTGGAACAGAATCCCCAGCAGTTGCTGTACCGCTGCTCTTGGGAAGGAAACTAAAAACTTTTCGGAGGAGTTCGCTTTTCTGCTTTCTCTGAACCTCATTTAGTTTCCCAGCCATAATCTCAAATTTATAAAGCTGTGCAAAAATAGTTCTAAACTCTGCTTCGTTCAATCCTCGTTCTAAAGGTCTAAAATATGCAAGTTGTGCTTCAACCCAAGCGGTTTCTCCACCAGGGGCAAGTTTTTTAGACTCATATTTTGGCTGTGAAGTTACCGAGACAACCTCTGCTTTAGAAGAAGGCTTTTGGGCTAATTGATTTGGCGATACCCCCGCATGCACTTTTTGGACATGAGCTTGCCATCGACTCTGTCGCATTCGAATATTGCAAATGTTACATGTAACATAGTTTCTTTTTGGCTTCATTGCGTTTCTTTATCTATTTAGGACTTACGCACGTAAGACCATAGGAATGCTGGGATGTTTAAGTTGGTGTTTGATGTAATCGTCAAGAAGACCA
>JAGQHN010000060.1 GCA_020431825.1 Trueperaceae bacterium
ATATTCATATCCATTTTCCTATTGAAAATTCACTGGGTACGATATCGTCTAATTCTAATAGTCCCAGAAATCCACTACTGACGCAGTACGCCACTGATCGCGGCGAGCGCATGAGATCAGAGTGGAGCACCGAAAAAGCTGAACCCGTCGCCAAGACCGATGAAGAAGTTGATGCTATGACTCAGCGCTGGTTTGCTGAAGTTGAGCATTATGGGCTTCGGGCGATTAACTTTGTAACGGGTCAGGGCAATGACAAGCTTGCCAGCATCGTGGCAAAACACCCTGACACATTTATGGGGTTTGCGCATCACAGGCTCGAGCCCGGCTGCCATGTTGAACTGAAGCGTGCGGTTAACGAACTGGGTTTAAAAGGTTACAAACTTATTGGTCCAAGAACCGATTACCCTTTTGAACTCCCAGAACTGCGCCCGGTTTGGGAATTTTGTGCGGAAAAGACCTTGCCCGTACTCATTCATTTTGGCTGGTTAGGTCGGGGGGGTGGCATTGTGAGTCATCCACGCTTAAATCCCTTATCTCTCTTTGAAGTTGCCAGAGATTTTCCTGAGATTCCCTTTATCATTCCGCATTTTGGGGTTAATCACTGGCCTGATGTACTGGCGCTTTGCTGGAGCTTGCCCAATATATACGTTGATACCAGCGGCTCCAATCAGTGGATGAAGTGGATGCCCTATCCGCTGACCTTGGAAGATTTGTTTCGCAAGGCCTATGAAAATATTGGCCCGGAGCGCATTATCTTTGGCACAGACTCGAGCTACTTCCCCAGAGGCTTTTCGGTACGCTACTTACAAGATCAGCTGCGCGCCTGCTATTCGCTGAATTTTAAAGATGAAGACATCCGCAAGATTTTTGGCAACAACGCTGCCAGACTTTTAAAGCTTGAAACGATGTGATCTGAGTGAGATTTCACGAGGCTTACCGCCGCCACGTTCTGATGCCCGATTTTCGCTTTGCGCGGCAGCACCTTGCAGGTCACTTTTTAGATGCCATGACAGCCCATGTTCGTACCGTCAAACGGCTGGATGACCCTAAAGTACAGGCACATCAGCAGGCAATTGAAGCTCTTTTAGACGAACTGGTTGAGTTACGCAACGAAGAATTACCCCTTTATGACACCGAAGTGCCAGACCTTTATTTTGCCTTTAATCAGAAGCTCGAGGCCAAACTGGGTCAGGAAACGGTGAGTTTCTTGCGTATGGGGTTAAGTCGCAACGATCTCGACATGACGGTTTACAAAATGCGTACTCGGCACCTTACTCTGGCTACGCTCGAGCATCTTTGCCAGTTGCGTAAAGCCTTGCTGTCTCAAGCCGAGAAACATCTCGAGACTATCCTGATTGCTCAAACCCACCATCAGCCAGGGCAGCCCACTACCGTAGCGCATTATCTTATGGCAATTGACAATGTACTTTCTCGTCATGCCGACAAACTCTTTGATGGCTATGGCCATCTTAATACCTGCCCGCTAGGTTCTGCGGCGCTGGCGGGCAGTTCACACGCGCTTGACCGGGAATTTACTGCTGAACAGCTGGGCTTTGATGCCCCTGTCAGTAACACTTATGAAGCCGTTGCATCCTCTGACTGGCAGGTTGATTTTGTTAACAATATGCAAAGTGTGGCGCTCACGCTGTCGCGCTTTGTTAACGATCTGATCGTCTGGGCATCACATAATCTCTTTCGACTATCGGATGGTTTGGTGCAGGGTTCATCTATCATGCCGCAAAAGCGTAACCCTGTGGCTTTAGAACATGCCCGTACCCGTTTTTCCCGTACGCTCGGCAGCGCGCAAATGGTGATCTACTCCTCGCACAACATCCCTTATGCCGACCTAAATGATTTTGGCCCAGATATACAGGGGGCACTGGTCAGCTTATTTATTCAACTCGAGGGTGGGCTCGAGCTTCTCACAGCTTGCCTAGAGGAGGGTCAGTTTGACCCTAAGCGACTGGAAAAAGAAGCCCACTGCACGGACACAACTGCCACAGAACTTGCCGACGAGCTTACGCGTCACTACAACATGAGTTTCCAACAAGCTCATCATCTGGCTGCTGCGCTGGTCAATAAGCTCTGTGCCGAAGGCAAGCCTTTGCAAGAAGCCAGTCCTGACGATCTGCTGGCGCTAGGAGGCCCGAAACTGGAAGAAACCGTGCTTAAAGAAGCCCTTGACCCGGTTGCCTTTGTACGGCGCAGACAAGGTTTTGGTGGCCCCGCCCCTGAAAGAGTGAAGGCTCACCTGACTCGTGCCCTACAAGAACATGAGAAAAATGTTGATAAATTGGCTCAGTTACACTCACAGCTTGCCCAGTCTCACCAGAACTTGGCAACGCCCAGAAAGGAAAAACAATGAAAAGTGCGATCAAGTTTCTTCTCGCCGCCAGTCTGTTTTTAGGTTTGAGTTTGGCCCAAGAGGTCACCATAACCTACTGGCAATATGATTTTGCCGCTCGGGTGGATGCCATGTCTCAGCTGATTGAGCAATTTGAGGCAGAAAACCCTGGCATTAAGGTAGTACAGGAAACTTTCCCTTATGACAACTATCAGGAACAGGTTGCGGCTTCTTTACCTGCTGGCACCGGGCCAGATGTCGTGCAGTTTTTCTATGGCTGGCTACCTACCTGGGAGCGCAGTGGCTACATTCAGGCTCTGCCAGAACAGTATTTTGACACCGCTACCCTAGATGCCGAATTTGTACCGATGGTGCAAGCTGCCAAACTTAATGGTGCGTACTACGGTCTGCCCACTGCCGTTCGCAGCCTTGCCCTGTTTTACAATGCTGATAAACTCGCTGAAGCCGGCTATGACAACCCACCTGCCACCTGGGATGAATTCCTGGAAATCGCCAAAGCCTTAACGGTTAAGCGTGGTCCTCGTTTTGAGCAAATCGGTTACGGCATTGCGCCCACCGGGCAAGACCACCATCTCCTTCGTGAAATTCTGACCCGTCAGTTCGGCACTGCTCCTTACAGCGATGATGGCACCGAAGTTCTTTATGACAACGAAGCCGGGCTCGAGGCCTTTAAGTTTTACACCAGCTGGGTTACCGAGCACGAAATTGGTGTGCCTGAGTTTGTACCCGGCAACAGTGGTTACCGCGACGGTTACAGCACCCAGCAAAATATCGCCATGATTATTGATGGTTCTTTTGCTATTGGTGGTATAAGAAATAATGCCGAGTTTAACTGGGGCGTCGCCGAAATCCCCACGCTAGACAACGGTGTCAAAGCCAACTTTGGCTCCTTCTGGATGAACGGCCTTTCCCCAAATGCCTTCGAAGATGAAGCGACCTTAGAGGCAAGCGCAAAATTCCTCGAGTTTGTTACTCGCCCAGAAGCTATGAAACTCTGGTTAGATGTGGTTGGCGAAGTGCCTGCTCGTCTCTCGCTGATTGATGACCCCGAACTTGCCAGCGACCCTGTTTTTGGGCCTTTCATAACTTCACTGGGTTACGCGGTTGCCACCAAATTTGTTGATGAAAGCGCTCAGCGTGATGTGATTGTCAATGCAATTAACCGCGTTGTTTTAGAAGGTGCTGACCCAGCAGCCAGCTGGTCACAAGCTGCCGAAGAAGATCAGGCCTTGCTTGATCAATACGCCCAGTAGACATACCACTCAATCCCCCTTTTTCCAAAGGGGGATGTCTGTTCTCTCCCCTTTTCTAAAGGGGCGTTAGAGGGGATTATAGGAAAGGCTGAAAATGCAGCAAAGCCTGGATAAGTCAAAGGCGGGGGCCAGCCGTATCTCTCTGGCAACCAGAGAGGCAATATGGGCCTATATCTTTTTGGCTATTCCCTTAATTTTCTTTTTGTTCTTGCGCATTTGGCCTGCCATACAGTCGTTTTATCTATCTCTTTTTAGCTGGCATGTGGACCCCGCCAAACGAGAGTTCCAGGGGCTTGGTTATTATCTGGAAATGCTGCGCGAACCGCGGCTCCACCGCGCCCTGCTCAACACCTTGCTTTACACTGTCATCATTGTTCCGGCACAACTTGCGCTTGGTCTTGGCATTGCCATGTTGCTCAACACCATTACTCGTTTGCGTTCACTTTTTAGAGCTATTTATTTTGCGCCCTACGTCACACCTGCTGCCGCGGTGGCCTGGGTCTGGGGCTGGATGTACTCAGTTAACTTTGGCATCATTAACACCTTTCTTATTGACTGGAGCATTTTCTGGGAAGACCGGGGCATTACCTGGTTAACGATTGACCCACAGCCCTTTTTGACTTCACCAAAACAGGCTCTTTTTGCCGTTGCAGTAGTCGTTATCTGGCAAAATCTGGGCTTTCAGGTCATTATCTTTTTAGCAGGTTTGCAGGGCATACCCCGCATGTACTACGAAGCGGCCCGGATAGACGGTGCCAGCAGTTGGGCACTCTTTAGAAATATCACTTTGCCCCTGCTCAATCCTGTTTTTGTTTTCTCACTAGTGATTTCTACAATTGCTTCCCTGCAACTTTTTGATCAGGTGGTAAATATCAATTTTACCGATCAGGGTGGCCCTTTAAACAGCACCTTAACCATTGCACTTTATATGTATCAGGAGGCTTTTTCTCGCTTTAGACTGGGCTATGCCGCAGCCGTTACAGTTTTACTCTTTAGCCTTATCCTGATTGTCACGCTTATTCAGCTTAAACTTACCAGTCGAAGGGTCGATTACTGATGGCACTCCCTGCTGGTCTTAAAACGCTAGATACGACCGAGACCTATCAGCGCAAGCGTAAGCGCTTTGCTCCTGTTGTCATCTTGGCCTACATTGTCCTGATTGCAGGCAGCATCATTATGGTCTTTCCCTTTGTATGGATGCTGATTAGTTCCTTTAAAGATGCCAGAGAGATTTTCAAATTCAACTTTTGGCCCCAAACCTGGACGCTGCAAAACTACCGTGAAGTCCTTTTTGATACGCTATTTCCCCGCTGGTTTTTGAACAGTTTTATAGTGGCTGTAGGTTCAACAGCCTCAGTGCTCTTTTTCTGCTCGCTGGTTGGCTATACCCTTACCCGCATGCGCTTTCCCGGGCGGCAACTTATCTTTCTGGTCATTTTGTCCACACTTATGGTTCCTACGGAAATGCTGGTTATTCCGTGGTTTGTCATGTCGAGCGATTACGGTTGGGTTAATAGTTTTTGGGGTATCGCCTTTCCCGGTCTCATACCAGCTTTTGGTGTTTTTCTGATGCGTCAGTTTTTCCAGACCCTGCCCAGAGATGTTTTTGACGCTGCCAGAGTTGATGGCATGAGCGAGTTTGGGCTGTTCTGGTACATTGGCTTGCCCTTGGTACGCCCGGCTTTAGCAGCGCTTGGCATCTTTGCTTTTATCGGCAACTGGAATGCTTTCTTGTGGCCCCTCATTGTTGCCAAGACAAACACTATGCGCACCATACCCGTAGGCATGGCTCTGTTTTCGGGTGAAGCTGGTACTGCCTGGAACCTGATTATGGCAGCTTCAGCCATGGCCATTATTCCAGTTTTGATTGTCTTCTTTATCTTCCAAAAACAAATTATTGAGGGGTTTGCGCTTACGGGCAGTAAGGGCTAAACAAGCTTTCTTTTTCTCACCAAGCCAGTTAGCAGCGTGAAATACTATCCTTAAGATTTATTGCTTTGGGAGAAGAATGTACCGTCTTTTTGCTTTAGGAATTTTTCTGTGCCTTTTAAACCTCTGCGCCTGTCAGCCAAGTCTTGGTCAAGCTGACACGGCTAAGCCCTCTCAGTGGTTAGCAAGCAACCCTGGAGGAGGTGGCGCTTTTAACTCCCCTGTGCTAGGTAACGAAAATTACTGGGCAATTGGCTCTGATTTAGGGGGTGTTTATATAAGTAAAGATCAAGGCTCGAGCTGGTACGTGTTAGGGGCAGAGGCGGGTCTTACAGCAACCCATATTGCTTCTTTGGCCAGTCACCCGGCAGGCTTTTTGCTCATTGGCACCGATAATGGCCTATACCGCAGTAACTCTGAGCTTACAGAAGCCCTGCAGGTTTATGACCTTGGCTACGTCTCGGCCCTTGTGGTCTCAGCCAATTCTCAAGTTATATATGCCAGCGTACACCCCAGTTACGACGCGCTCACGCCTTACCTGCTTCGCTCGAGCGACGGCGGCTTGAGCTGGCAGGAAATCCCGTCTGATCTGCCTACTAAGCTGCGCATTACTGGCATGCGCGCTCACCCGGTAGACGCTGATGGCGTTTGGGTCATAAGTGGTCAAGGTCGCTTTAATGAAGGCCCCGCTGAAGCCTATTTTTCTAGCAACGGTGGACGAAACTTTAGCAGGCTTGACCCGCAGCAAGGGGAACTCACCGATATTGCTTATGCACTTGACCCAAAAAACCCAAACCTTATCTACGCCTCGAGCGTTCAAGAGGGTCAGGCGAAACTCTTTAAATCTCTGGACACAGGCTTTAACTGGTTAGACCTTAGCTCAGGTGAAACCACGCCTTCGGGCATCATTCTGGCAAACGCTAGTAGCAGCGCTCATCTAAGACTGATTGACCTTGAGCAGCGAAACGGCAAAGACAGCTATCTCTGGGAAAGTCCAGATGCAGGCTCGAGCTGGACAAAGCACCCCTTACAGGTATCAGGCGGCTGGTCAGGTAGCGATGAAGTCTGGGGTATGGGCTACAGCTTTCAAGGATTAGGACAGACGATTGGCTATGACCCCAGCAAACCTAATACCATCCTCTGGAGCAACTCGCAATTTGTTTATAAAAGCACTGATGGTGGCAAAACCTGGGCAGATACGGTTTCAAAATCGGTCAAGGGCAACTGGCGCTCGAGCGGTATAGATAACGTGGTGCCCATCGTTGTTGAACCCAGCGAAGCTGACCCTAATCTGGTCTATGCAGGCTACATGGACATGGGTCTCTGGCGCTCAGATGATGGTGGCGATTCCTGGATAGACCTGAACACCCCGGCCTATAGCCACAACTGGCTCGGCAATGGTGGCAATACCTTAAGCGTCGTAGCTGACCCGACCCGGGCAGATGTGGTCTGGGCGCAGGTCGCAGGCAATTTAGAAAACTGCCTGAGTCCCTGCGAAGAACCGCTGCACCTGTTAAAAAGTAATGACCGAGGGGCAAACTGGCTCGAGCTAAGCACTGGCCTCCCCCAACCCTTAAAACGCCTGGAAGGACTAAGCCTGGCACCTGACAGCCCAAGCACCAACCGCTGGCTTTATGCAGTAGCTAACGGTGATGTTTATTTAAGCCAGAATGATGGCAACAGCTGGACACAGGTCTTAGATTGCCCCAATAATGACTGCCTGAAAACTTTTTACACCGACAGCGGGGTTTATGCGCTATCCCCCAGTGGCATCTGGCGCTCGTGGCAGGGCGGCGTAACAGGTAGCTGGCAAGAACTCAAGCTGCCTGAGAGCATGACCACCGGCTGGACAGCAGGTGAACACTGGCTGCACAACTCATGGACGTTTGTGGGGCCACTTGATTTGGCTGCCAGAAACAACGAAGTCTGGTTGGCTGTAAAAGGTGCAGGCAAAGGGCTTTACCACTCGAGCGACGCCGGAGAAACATGGACAAAGCTCAAAGAGGATAACCACGCACGCAGCGTCGAACTGGACGCTGTAACCTTAGAGCTACTCTTTGCCAGTTCCAGCGCCCTGCAGGCTGGGGGATACGAGAAAGATAGTAACGGTGTTTTTATAAGCCAGAATGGTCAAAACAACTGGACTACTCTCAATACAGGTTTAGCCTATCCTTTTGCGACCTCAATCAGCATTTCTGAGCGCGGTGTACGCTGGCTCATCTCTCCTGGACAGGGGGTTATGAAATGGCAGACGAATAACTAAACCCCTGTAGTAAAATACTTTGACCATGCCTGACCTCTCAAAATATCTACCTCGCCTAATTCTTGTAAAACAATCTGTAGAGGAAGCACAGGGTTTGTTGAGTAATCCAAATGACCTCGACTTGATCAAAATCATTTGGCTAACAGACATGGCAATCGAAATGGCCCTTGCTTCCCTAGTTGAAATGGAGGGCTTCAGCTTAAAACAGAAGTCGAGGGATTATAACTTTCATGATTTACTTGATGCATTTCTTTCTGGCATGAATAGCCCCAATCTAAACATTTACAAAAAACTTTTTACAGCCAACCATTCCATTAGAAATAATGTTCAACATCATGGTGTAATTCCAAGTTTACATGAAGCCCAAAAAGCTGTAAGGGATGCCACAGCTTTTCTAGATGAGGCATTACAGTCATCCTCTTTGCAAAAGAGTCTAAATGAAATCTCATTTATCGACTTTATAGTTTTCCACGAAGCAAAGCACCTCTTAAAAAAATCTAAGGAATTATTTATTTCCCAAGATTTTACTGATTCAGCCCAATTTGCTTCAAAGGCATTTGATTCTGGATGGCTTGACTTTCGTATTTCAATTCTTGAACACAAGTGCAAAGACTTAACTTATAATTATAGGTCTGAACCAGTTTGGAGTGACCGAATATTAGATTCCCTTATTGACAAGAAATCATCTTCTGATAAACGTGGTTCTTTAGAAACTCTTATAATACCTTTAGAATTATCTAGATATGGAATTGATTTTAATGAGGCAATAAATTTTATCGAGATTGTTCCCAAATTTGACCGATCCCCTTATGGAGAAAAATGGTTTTCTATAGGAGAAAAAAGGAAATATGGTATCAAGGAAGCTGGATTTTTTCTAAATTTCGCAAGTAACGCACTTTTAAGGCTACAATCTCATCTACAACAAACAAATACTCCGATTACAAGCTATTTGGTTGAAAGATTGGGCAAACCTCTTAATTATTTACCTGATCTAGAAATAACGCAGTAAAAATCTAAATGAGGATTGTTTTTAGCTAAGCTTGTACCCAGCTATACAGCTTGCTATACTTTTTTCAGCGTTGAGCAGGAAAGTAGCTTGGCAAACGTCTTTTAGAGAATCCAGACCCCGGCTGAAAGTTTGGATAAGACCAACCAAGTGAAACGTCACCTGTGAGCTCGAGGAAGAACAGCTAGCAGCTTAGTAGAGCCTCCGCCCCTGCTGCGACAGTGCAGGAAATGAGTGCCCCACGGCCTTTAGGTGGGGAATAGCGGTGGTACCGCGGGACTGTAAATTTTCTATGCAGCTTCTCGTCCGCAAAATGGCTGGACGGGTTTTTTATTGCAAAAATTCGTCTTTCCAGTTGGTTTAGCTTAGGAACGGCTTAGTCCTGCCAGTTTAGTCCCCTGGGTCGGATTAATGTTTTCGTTCCTCAAACGCTAATCAACTGGGGTAGCAAGGAGGCAGAAAGTGGCTAAGGAATTAGCAAAGCAGTATAACCCCCTCGAGGTTGAGGCGAAGTGGGTAGAAAAATGGGCAAACGAGCCGTTTACGGCAGATGCGCTGAGCGATAAACCCCCGTTTTGTATCGTCATCCCTCCGCCCAATGTCACCGGTAATTTGCACCTCGGGCATGCTTTTGATAATGCCATCATTGACACGCTCATTCGCTTTAAACGAATGCAGGGCTTTGAGGCACTGTTTCAACCGGGCACCGATCACGCCGGTATTTCAACGCAGGTTCAGGTTGAACGTGCTCTGCGTGAAGAGGGCAAGAGCAAGTACGATCTGGGCCGCGAGCAATTCCTTGAGCGCATGTGGGCCTGGAAAGAAAAATACGGCGGCATCATTTTAGGGCAGTTGCAGCGGCTGGGCATTTCGGCCGACTGGTCACGCACACGCTTCACCATGGACGAAGGTCTGTCAAAAGCGGTTCGCAAGCAGTTTGTCGAGCTTTATCACAAGGGTCTGGTTTACCGCGGTGAGCGCATTGTTAACTGGGACCCGGTCAGTCAGACAACCTTAAGTGAGCTCGAGGTTGACCGTGAGGAGCGGCAGGGCAAGCTTTATACCCTTGCTTATGAACTCGAGGACGGTTCTGGTGCCATACAGATTGCTACGGTAAGGCCAGAAACCATCTTTGCCGATCAGGCCATTGCCGTTCACCCCAATGATGAGCGCTATAAAAACTGGCTGGGTAAAAAGGTTCGCATTCCGCTGACTGACCGATTCATACCGATTATTACCGATGAAGCCGTTGAGATGGATTTTGGTACCGGCGCTCTTAAAATTACGCCAGCGCACGACCCAACCGACTTTGAAATTGGCGAGCGGCATAATCTGGCTAGACCCAGTGTTATTGATCTGGACGCCAAACTCACCGGTAATCTGGTTCCTGAAAGGTTTAGAGGGCTCGAGCGTTTTGAGGCTCGTAAAGTTGTCGTAAACGCCCTTGAAGAAGAAGGCAGCCTGATTGAAGCCAAAGATTACACGGTCTCACTGGGCCTTTCCCAGCGCACCAAAGAACCTGTAGAACCCATTGTCAGCTTGCAGTGGTTTTACAATACCGATGAGGTTGCCACGCGCATCTTAAAAGCACTGGATGATAAAGAAATCAGCATCTTCCCGGAGCGCTACACCAAAGTTAACCGTGACTGGCTCGAGAAACTTCGCCACTGGAATATTTCTCGGCAGCTCTGGTGGGGTCACCAGATTCCAGCGTGGTATGACGATGCGGGCACTATTTATGTTCCTGACCCGGAAAACCCTGAACTTGATTGTGACAAAGACCCACGTTACGCCCACCTGAACCTGAAGCAAGACCCCGATGTTTTTGACACCTGGTTCAGCTCCAACCTCTGGCCTTTCAGCACGCTTGGCTGGCCCGACCTTGACGACCCCTTCTTTAAGAAATTTTACCCGACCAGCGTTCTGGTAACCGGCTATGACATTCTCTTTTTCTGGGTTGCGCGCATGGAAATTGCTGGCTACGAATTTACTGACCAGCGTCCTTTTGATCACGTTTTACTGCATGGTCTGGTACTTGACGAGCAGGGGCAAAAAATGTCCAAGTCTAAAGGCAACGGCATTGACCCCTTGGAAGTGATGGATGAATTTGGCGCAGATGCGCTGCGCTTTGCCACCACTTACGCCTCGACAGGCGGGCAGGATATAAGGTGGGATGGCCGCCGCGTTGAGATGGGCCGCAACTTTAACAACAAACTCTGGAATGCCACGCGCTTTGCCTTTATGCACTTAGAAAGTGAAAAGGGCAGCTTGGGGCTTGACGAAGGCAAACCTGAAACACTGGCTGAGCGCTGGATCATGAGCCGTTTGCAGCGTGCCATAAAGGCCGTTACCACTCAGCTCGAGGCCTATGACCTAGGGCTTGCCAACCGAGCCGCCTATGACTTTGTCTGGAGTGAGTTTTGTGACTGGTACTTAGAAGCCGCCAAACCTGCTCTCTATGAAGGCAATGCTCGTAGCCGCTACATTCTTAGAACCGTTCTCATTGACATTTTAAAACTTCTGCACCCCATGATTCCCTTTGTTACATCTGAAATTTACGAGGCTCTTGGTTTTGAGGAACAACTGGGCATGGCAAACTGGCCCCTTGCCGATGAAAGCCTGATTGACCCTGACGCCGAGGCCAGCTTTGAGCATTTAAAAAATGCCGTGGTTGGTGCCAGAAATTTAAGGGCTGAAGCAAATATAAGCCCGCAGCAGAGCATCAATCTTTATATTCAGGGAGCAGGAGCCAAGACTCTAGAGGAGAATGCTCGAGTCTTTGAAAGCTTAGCCAAGGCAACCCTACTAAGCGAAGCCCCAGGTGGCGCAGCCTTAAACCAGGTTGTACCCGATCTGGAACTCAAGCTGCCCTTTGAAGGCCTCATAGATGTCAACGACTGGAAAGCAAGACAGGAAAAACGCCTTGCTGACCTGCGTAAAAACCTGGCTATGAGTGAAAAGAAACTCTCCAACAGCAAATTTGTTGACAATGCGCCAGCTGCCGTTGTCGAAGAAGAGCGCAGACGAATGGCTGAATCTCAGGCGCTTATTTCTGGAATAGAGCAGAGCTTAAAACAACTTCATTAAACTTTGCTAGATTAGAGGGGATGACCAAGTCATCCCCTTTTTATTATGGCAATAGAAATTGAACGAAAATTTTTACTCACAGCAACAGACTGGCTTTCAAACTTAGAAGGCACAGCGTACAAACAGGGCTATTTGCTCAATTCTGAAGATACAACCGTCCGGGTGCGCGTAGCGGGCAGGCAAGGGTTTTTAACCATCAAAGCCAGAGCGGCTGGTTTGGCTCGACCTGAATATGAATATGAAATACCCCTGCAAGACGCTGAGGAACTGCTAAAGCTATGTCCAAACACCATTGATAAAACGCGCCACAAAGTCAAAGTGGGCAGACATAGCTGGGATGTTGACCTTTTTCACGGTGAAAACGGGGGCTTAAGTCTTGCTGAAGTTGAACTCTCAGACCCCGAGGAAAGCTTTGAAAAACCTGCTTGGCTTGGTCAAGAAGTAACGAATGATAAGCGCTATTTTAATGCCTATCTGGTCAATCATCCGTATAAAAGCTGGAAGTAATGAATGTCTTAGTAGAGCGTTTAAAAGCCGACCTTTTGACCTTTCCCTCATGGGAAATCTGGCTGCTTTGTCTGGGTATTCTGGCACTTTATGCCGTTATTGCCTTTGAAATAAATCGGCGAACTGGTCTTTTTACGTTTAAGCGCTCGAGCCTGCCCCCCTATAAACTCTTTTCCCTATTTATCATTGCAATCTTTAGTCCAAGTTTGCTCGAGGAAAGTCTCTACCGTGGACTGTTTATTCCGAGAGTTAGCGAAGCTTTTAGCCAGCCCAGTTATGCTGGGCTTATAGGCCTTTCCCTTTTTCTTTATGTGGCTGCTCACCCGCTTATTGCCTGGTTGGTCTGGCCTTGGTCACGCCAGATTTTTTACCGACCAGCTTTTTTGGCTATTGTTTTTCTTTTGGGTCTGGCCTGCACGCTTGTCTATCTTATAAGCCATTCGCTCTGGCCAGCCATCCTTATTCACTGGTTCACCATTGTTGTCTGGAAACTGTTTTATGGCGGCCCTGATTTTGGCTTTGACAACTCCCCTAAGGCTCTTGTTAAAACTGGGTAAGCAAGCTTGCAGCCTGACACCTGGCCTTAAGTTAGCATCTAGCTATGCAGGTTTGCCTTATACCGCTTTTGGGCCCTTTTCATTTACGCTACCCCGCCTATAACAGTGTTACCGTGCGCGATATGGTTCAAGCGTCTAATCCAGATGCGCTTGCCATAACCGAGCTAACCGCAGATGCGCTGGACCACCCAGGCTGGCAAGACACGCCTGAAATCGCGTTACCCTTAAGTATTATCCCCTGGGCTAAGCGCCAGAACCTACCCCTTTTTCTGGTTCACGAGCCCAGCCCCGACCCTAAGGCTCAGGCTGATTTTTACCGTTATGCCAATGAGTACCCTCAGCTAGCTCAAAAACTCTCACAGGTTAATGCACAGTTGCGACCTCTCAATACTTTACTCGCTGAAACTCTGGGGCCAAAACGCATTATGAATGAGGTCTTACCGCTGCTACGCGATTACCAGAGCTACCGCGAAGAGCTTTTAGAAGATGGCCCTGCCACCGACTGGCACCGTAGTCGAGTAGAAACGATGGCTGAGCGCATTCTGAATATTCAGGTTGAGCGACTAACAGTCCTGGCTGGCATTGACCAAATCCCCCACTTAGAGGATGCATTAACAGGTCACGTTAGCTTTCTTGAGTTACCTGAGGTTGCCTCGAGCGAAGAAAGTCAGGAACGCAGCATTCTGGATTTTGCTTTTCGTACCGATGTACCCGAACCGGGCAATGTGATTGCCAAACTGCGCACCCTCACAAGTCCCGAAGCACGCTATCACGAGGCTAATTTGCTGCTTGCAAATGCACATGTTCAGGAAGCCTTAGGGACGCTAGAAAAGGCCAGCCAAATGGATTTTCAAGAACCCTATTATTTGCCCGGGTTTTTACTTTCTCGTTTGGGTCAGGTCTACGATCTGGTCGAAAACCGCAAAGCAGCCATTCGCTCTTACAGAGGTGTTTTGGCTCTCTCCTATGCCCCAGCAGAAGCACTCGAGGCAGCCAAAGCAGGACTGGAAAGACCGTTTGGGAAAGAGGAAGTACCGAGTAAAGAGGGATGAGTACCGAGTACTAAGTAATCAGTACCGAGCAAAAAGGAGTGTTCAAAGTGGATTCCAGCCTTCGCTGGAATAACGAATGAATGGACACTTTCGACTATCAGGATTGTTTCTGTCTACTTTCCACTAACCACTAGCCACTTTCCACTATCTCTACCGCCATCTTTTTCGCCGCATCCAGGCTGTTCACGTCACCATCTAATTGGGTCTGAAAAACCTTACTTAACAGTTCTGAAAAATGTCGTCCTCCATGCAAGAATTCTGGGGGGAGCTGACCGTCTCTTGCCAGCTCGAGCAAATGCCTGCCAAGCAAAATCGGCTTGGGGCTTTCCTGACTAAGCGCCAGATCGTTGGCAAGCTCGAGCATTCTTTTTGCCCCGACAGGCAAACCTTTCGGCAGGGGGGGGCGACCCGAAGCGTCCGCTTCAATAACGAAAGCAAGCATCTGTATGATACTGGGCTCGAGCCTCAGTGCCAGACGGCGCACCGCCCTGGGGCTTAAAGAGTTGATATGACTCATGTGCTCAGCGACCAAAGGCTTAACTGCCTGTATAAGATAGTGCGGCGCGTGAATCCGCTCGAGAAAGCTCTCTGTTAGCGCTAGACCTGCCTCAGCATGCCCTGGTGACACCCAGCGTCCAGCCTTTTTAATGGTCGTTGTGGCCTTACCTAAGTCGTGACAAAGAGCTGCAAACATAAGCGTCACTCTCGTTGCCTCATTAAGATTTTCTCGCTGACTAAGTATCTGAGCTTCATCTACTACGTACTTGCTGTGCTCCCAGACATCTCCTTCAGGGTGCCAGACCTTATCTTGTAGCACCCCTCTAAGCGCTGCTAACTCAGGATAAAGCTCGAGCCAGCCCGTTTGGGCTAAAACCTCGAGCCCAGTACTTGGCTTTGTACTCTTAGACGCCCATTTCTGCCACTCCGTCCAGATGCGTTCTTTAGACAAGTGAACGTATTCCTGTTTAAGCGACGCACAAAGCTGCACTGTTTCAGAGTCCATAGTAAAGTCAAACCTTGCAGCCAGCTGAAACCCCCGCAAAACACGAAGGGGGTCTTCGGCAAAACGCTCACTCACGTGTCTCAGGCATTTATTTTTTAAATCTGCCTGTCCCCCAAAAAAGTCAAGCAGCTCACCCTCTGGGCTTATGGCCATGGCATTAATAGTGTAGTCACGTCTCGAGGCCGCCTCTTTTGGACTCATACCTGGGTCAGCCTCAATAATGAACCCCCGGTAACCCTGACCCTGTTTGTTTTCACGCCGAGGCAGGGCAAAATCATAAACTGTTTTGGCCGTACTTAGTTTGATGACACCAAAAGATACGCCAACCTGCTCAACCCAGCCAAAGGGCTCGAGCGCAGCAATTAACTGGGCTACCGTTAAACCATAAACCTCGAGATCAATGTCTTTACTGGGTTCTCCCAGCATAAAGTCTCGGACAAAGCCACCGACAAATAGCGCCCGTCCCCCTGCAGCCTGAATCGCCGTCAGGATTTGTCGTAATTCGCTACTTATAGGAAGCTCGAGCATCTGTGTGATTGTGCCGAGACTAAGGAAGGAATGTCAAGTCCTACCGCCTGCCTTTAATCACGCAAGTTAATCGCGTGATTAAAGGCAGGCGGAAAACAGTCTTATAGGTCATGACTTATTAGCATGTTCACACCTCATCGAGAAAACATTTGCAACAACCCTTTGTAAATGCAGAATAAAGTGCCTCAATGAATCTTGGAACTGCTATACGATTGCTAAGTGACGAAAAATCGCTGGCTTAGTATACAAACCAATCTGGATTCAAACATTTATTTTTCCACGACTAGGGTTATCTCATGACTGTTGCAATGGATTCGCCAGCGCACTAGGGGCAGGCTGGCAAAGTTCATCAAGCACACCCGCAAGTTGCTCAGCCAGCTTAACCAGATCATGCTCGCGCTCTACGGCTTTACGACCTGCCTGTCCCATAGCCTGACGTTTGGTTTCAGACATGCTTAGCAGGGTCTCGAGCACCTCAGCAAATGCTCTTGGGTCATTGGGCTTAAAGGTCATTCCTGAACCTGTTCGCTCTAAAATGGTGCTGTCATCGGTGGTGCTGTACAGTACCGGTTTTGCGGCTGCCAAGTAGTCATAGAGTTTATTGGGGCTACGACCAAATTTGTTAAAGGTATCGGCTTCATGCAAATGCACCAGTAAGGCATCGGCCTGCTCTGTTACCAGAGGCACCACTGCCTTTTCAACCGGATCATGGAAGTGGACATGCTCGAGCTTAAGCTCCTCAGCCATTTGCATAAGCATTTCTTTTTGCTGCCCTCCGCCTACCAGAAAAAATGCTAACTTTTCATAGACTTCGGGCTGGGTCATTTTTAAGTGTCTGGCAGTCAGTAATACGTTTCCCAAATCATTAGCGACGCCGTGGGCACCCATATAAACCACTTTAAAACGGTCTTTTTCAACTTCAAATAAGTGTTTCAGGCTTTCTGGTAATTCGGCCTTGTCACGTGCTTCGTCTAAAAAAACCCCATTGGGTAAAGGCATGATTTTCTGAGCTTTGACGCCACTATTGGCGAGGTAGCGGTGCAGCTTGGGGGGAACGGTCAAAATTTTATCGGCTCGCCAGTAAAGATGATTGGCAATTCCCTGCAATAGCCGGTGGGTTAAGCTACCCTCTTTTAACGCTTTGAGAGCAACCAGATCATCAGGCCAGACATCTCGTAATTCCAGAATAAAAGGGGTGCGGTAGCGAGTTGCCAGCAGTGAACCTGCTAAGCCTGATAAAAGATGAGGAGATGAACCAAGAATCACATCTGGCTGACCATACTTACCAAAACTGGCTTCAAGCAGCACCGTTTTGAAAAAAGAAACCATGTTTTTAACGCGTTTGCTGTCATTGCCCTGATAACTTGGGGTTTTAAGCCAGACAAATTTGACGCCGTCATGCTCGGTGACATGGGCATTTTTGCCTTCAGAGCGGTCGTGCTGACGGGTTAAATAGTCAAAACCTGATGCAAAGACAGTGACTTTATAGCCCATCTTTACCAGTTCATGGGCAAAATCGCCGTGCCGGGTAATGCCTGCTGTGCCTTTAGGAAGTGCGTACTGATTGATAATCCAGAGGTTCTGCATGATGTTGTCGTGGTCCTTCCTCTGCGAGAGAGCTGGGTTCTTTGTATCTTTAGTCTAGGTGAGATAGCACTAGCCCGCCATGACACATGACCAGCTGTGGTCCACGTAAATTAAGCTTTTCTTAATGTGAAGTTTCCCACACAAGGCGCAGTACCATAATCTAACACGATCTGTGTGGTGGCAAGTTCCAAGCCAAATTCTGGAAAATACACCGTTTTTTCAAAACTTATGGCTGCCATTGTCTTAAGCAAGGCTTTCGTTTGTCCGCGGCATATCAGTACGCCCCCGTCGCTTGGCTCGAGCCTGCACTCCGGGTGCAAAAGTAGCCTGGCTAGCGCTTTTTGACCAGCCCCCCCCAGCACTTCATCCTTAATACTAAGCTCTCTAGCACTGGCCTCAAAACTACGCTTATGAAGGGGGTTTCCGGTCAGATGACTAAACCCATCATGCTGCGCCGCAAGCTTAAAACTCGCCCCTAAGTTTTCATAATTTAGGCGCTCAACCCTGGCACGTCTGGCAACACGAAAAGCCCCCCAAAATTCGCACTGGTCTTCATCATTTAGCGTCAGGGTATTGTGCGCTTTACTTGAACGAGCATAGCTGCGCTTTTCCCCTTCGGTGTACTCAAACACGCCAGTATCAACGATAATGCGCTCTCCGTCCAGTGACCATTCAAAGGCAAAAATATCACCGTGACCATGACCGGGCAAATAATCTGGACCAATCGGGCCAGAGTCAATCAGCAAATAGTCCTGGTCCTTACGAATACCGTAGAGGCCTGCTGACTCGAGCGCAAAAACATCTCTTGCTAAAGGCCGTTCACCTGTTAGCTTTTCCCAGGCATACAAACATTCCTGTGGCAAGTATGCCATGCTTAGCCCACCATCATTAAACTGACTACACAGACCATCAGGGTGAGTCGTATCGACCAGCGCCTGTGCAGCAAGTTGCAATTTGTTAAAGAGCTCAGTTTTAAAGCTGCTCTCTTCCAGACACTGATAGCACTCGAGCAAATCCACAAAAACCTGCGCATGATAGGCAGGTGAACGCTCATAGTGCAAACCGTCAGGCAAAATCTGGTCTTTAAGTTCCCGCTCTAAAAGACGAGTGCCAAGCTCGAGCCAGCCCTTGGCCTCTTCGGTCGCAAAAAAACGACCTGCCCAGATCAGGGCTTTTAGATCTTTTAATAGATGGTTACCGCACAGATCAAGCTCGAGGTTTTCTTTTAAAAAGCGCATTTGCCGAACAGCGGAGTCAAGGAGTTTGGTCTTAAAGGCGTCGTCCAGCTCATTTTCACGGAGGACCAGTTGCTGCAACCAGACCACTACTCGAATAGACAACACAAAAGCATTCCAGTTACCGAGCCAGTATTTGGGGCCGTAAGGTGGGTTGTGCAAAATCCAGTCAGAAACCAGAGTCATAAAGTCCTGGCTCGAGACTTCCTCGAGGTACTCCATATAGTGCAGGTTAAAAAACCACAGGTGGGATACATCCTTGGGCTGCCAGTCAAGCTCGCTAAAGCTTTTTGTCTCATTTAAAAAACAAAAATGATAATGATCTTCTTTAAGCTCGAGTCTGCCCTTACGCATCGGCATAAGTACAGGGAGGGTGGGTTCGCGAATCTCTAAAGAAGCAATGGGAGACTGCTCGAGTTCTCGCCTGAGGCGCTCCGCTTGCCGACTGCTTAATTTGCGCCTGATAGTCAACTTAAGTCGCTCAACAAGCTGCGTCGGGCGGGTATATCTGACGGATTGTAGAAAACGCCCAAGCTTCATGTATAACGGATGGCGGCCTTAGCTTTTTGTTTTTCTAACGCGTTGTATTTCAGACTCTGAGCTTTAAACCAGGCATAGCGTAAACCCTCAACCATGCCTATGGTAATCCAGAAATATTTGCGGTTCAGCTCCGGGTTGGTCATCCCGCCAATCAGGTAGGCAATAAAAAAGCCGTAAACCATAAACCACTCTTTGTCCTTAGAGGGGCAAAAAACCAGCCGACCGAGCCAGATCGCCCAGAGCAGAAAACCAACTAAGCCCTGATCTAGCAGCACTTCCAGATAAATATTGTGCGGTACCTGAGGCTTAAAAGCATAGTAATAATCGATATTAAAATTGGCCTCTTCAAAGTCCTGCAGACTGACCGTGTACTCATAATTACGAAAGCCAACCCCTCTTATAGGATGGTCTTTAAACACCGCCGAACTTACTTTCCAGATACTGAGACGACCTGCGCCACCTGACTCGAGTGCCGAACCTGCCCGGTAAGCCACAAACTCACTGACTGCGGGTACCTTCATCAAAATAAAGCCGGAAGCAAAGACCACGATCAGCAGTCCAATCCACTGCCGGATACGCAGTCTGGGCAGATAGACAATAATGAGACCACCCAGCGCAGATAGCCAGGCCCCTCTGGTACCTGATGCCAGTATGGCAGTCGCCAGAATGCCAGCTAGCAGCGCAAAGAAAAGCCGTTTACTTAAGCTTTTGGCATAAAAAACAAAATGAAGAGCGCTAAATAGCGCAGGCAATAAGTAAAAGGCAAAGTGCTCTACGCCCTGGCCCTCGAGGCCTGAAGTGCGCGTTTGCTGCGAAAAGCCTCCCGCATCTAAACCCCGCATAAAATTAACGATACCAAGCAAGGCTAAAACGGATGCACTCAAGGTGTAATAACTTAACAGCTTCGGAATAATCGTCTTATCCCTTGAGACAAAATCAGCTACTAACCAGGCCATAAAAACCAGCTGCACAAGCTGAAAGTAAGCGCCAAAGCGAGGCTCTAAAGACCAGCTCAAACTCATAAAAGCCCAGAGGAGCCAGAGCCAGGCGACCAGGGGAAGAGCACGAACATTAACGCGAAATTGACGGTGAAATAAATAGGTGGCAAAAAAGATAAGCCCTGCCAGCCGCGTAGGCGTTCCGAGAAGCGGCAAAACAATCACTTCTTCAAAAGGAATCAGTACGGCAAATAGCACCAGCGCAGCAAAGGGCCGGCTGAAGAAAAGCGCAAAGAGAAGAAGCCCAACCATGGCTGCTGCCAGTAACGGCAATTTGTCAAGGTAAAGCGCAGGTAAAACCGCCAGAGTGGTCAGAAAAGTAGCAGCAATGAGTACTCCAGCTCGAGAGTTTAAACCCGCTGGCAACGTCATGATGATAGTCCCAAAAGCTCAAGGTAACGCTTAGCAGATGCCTCGAGGGAAAAATCGGCGCCACGTTTTGCTAACCTACCAGCATCCCAGGTTTTTTCTAGACTGGCTAACATAGCTTGAGCCAGCGCCACCGGGTTAGCCACTTCGACCAGATGCCCATACTGCCCCCCCTCTAAAATCTCGGCTGTTCCTCCAGGACAATCGGTTGCGACCACAGCTTTGCCTAAAGCCAGAGCTTCTATAACGACCGTGGGCAAGCCTTCCCAGGCAGACGAAGAGACAAAGACGTCTGAGCGTTTTAAGTAGGCATAAGGGTTATCAAGAAAACCTGGCAAAGCCACATCGTCCTCGAGCCCAAGTTCTTCGGTGAGGGCCTCGAGCCTCCCACGGTCTTCCCCTTCCCCTAGAATCAAGAGTTTGGCCTTCTGCCGGACCCGTACCTGAGCAAAAGCCCGAATGAGCGTGAAGTAGTCTTTCTGCTCGGTGAGACGACCAATAGAAATAAAAATGGGTGCTTCCTGATTGAAAAAGGGATGGCTTACTGCTTCTTCGGCGCGCTGCAACATGGCCTGACTAAAGACCGGGTTATAGGCTACGGCAATTTTCTGCCGCTGTAAGCTTAAGTGCTGAGCTGTGTCATCAGCGACAGCTTCAGAAACTGCCACAATGTGATCTGCCAGAGGATAGCTAAACCGGCACAATTCTCTTATAAGTCGCTTTTTGCGAGGCTCGAGCGAGTGATCATCTTTGCTCATCGCGGTATGCAGCGTAATCATCACCCTGGTGGGTGACAGGGCCAGGCGGTTAACCCATATGCTGGACACATTGACATGATTATGCGCCGTAATAAGCGCATCAGGTTTTTCTTCTCGCAAATAGCTGTGTAAGCGTTTCAGGCTCTTTTTTGTGCTGCCTCCGCCCATAATCAGCCGGGCTTCTTTGGGCGCTTGCTGAATTAAATCTCCCTGATCTCTGGTCAAAAAAAGATCAACCTCTACCCCAAGCGAACTCAAGGCTTTCGTCAAATTAATGGCGTAGCGACCAATACCGCTTTGCAAAACTTCAGGAAAAATGCAAATTCGCCGGATCTCAGTACCGATTTCAGAGGCCACGTACACTAGCTTGCCACCAGACTTAAGGGGCTAAGGTCGGCCTTTAAATACATGAGGTGATTGGCTAAGAAATGAGCGTAAGGCTCAAAATCCGGGTGCTGAGCTTTTTGCTCGAGGGGTAACTTACTCAGGTCTCTAGCCAGGACTTCAGGATCAACTTCTATAGATTCATCAAGCAGTGCCGTCACAAAGGTCTCGAGCATCTTTTCATCGGGTTTAAAGGCGTCAAACTGGCGTATCATAGCGGGTAAATCTTCGTGACTTTTAGCGCGCCAGACCAGCTTATCAACAAAGGTATAAAAGACATCACCAAGCGTAACAGCAGGCTTACCCATCAGCATGGCTTCCATACCCACCGTGCTATTAATGGTCACAATGCCTCTGGCATTGGCAATCAGGCTGCGGCTACTGGTATGCGGGTAAATCGAGCGGGTATTGGGCATTGTGGCAATACGGCGGTAAAACTCGAGCCCCTTTTTGGCCACACTCTGCGGATGCTCTTTGACATACAGACAGACATCGGCAGGCAAACTTTGCGCCACGTTTTGTACCACGGCCAGCTGATTAGCCTGATACGGCGCGTAGAGCAAAAGCGCCAGTTCTGGCTCTAAGTGCAGCGGAAAGAAAACAAAGCTTTCTTCTTTTGGCTGACTGAAATAGTTGCCAAATTTAAGTCTGAGGTTGCGGTACTCAATGCCAAGGCGAAACAGTTCGTACTCGAGCTGCGATAGATTATAAATATCCTGATGCTTCTGGTGGTAAACCCCACCTGCCTGCCAGCGAAGTCTAGCAATACTTTTTAAACGCCTCAGCATCTCAGCAGGTTTTAAGGCTTTTTGATACTGCCCCACTTTGACATCTTTTATATAGGGCAAAACCAGATTGCCCTCGCGAAATGATGCAATTACGTCTTTACTTTTTTGCGCATTGTGACTGATAAGCCCAGCCTGCAGGGCAGCAAAGCGCGCCTCAACATTTTTGGCTCGGCTAAAAACCGTATCAATCAGTGTGTGGTAAGCCCCTATTTTTGAAGATAGTGGCACAATCACCGGAATACCTCTGGCCTTGGCTACTCGCTCCAGAATGAGTGCCGAAGAAGGCCCAACATCTACCCCTACATAAACCACCGCATCGGGCTTGACTTCATCTAAAAAGCGCTCAGTCATTTTAAAGCGCATTTGAATATGCTTTTGCAAACTTTCCCGGCTATGCGCAGTGCCATAAGAAAAGAGATAATTGGCCCGCCGCATGGTTAAAAAACGGTCCTGACTGACGTAGAGCCAAAAGGGCAGGCCGTAGCGCGACTCTATGCTGGCTATAAAATCTGGCTCGAGCGTCGCTGTCTCGGCTGCCCGGTACATCTGGGTTTCAGAGAGAAGCTGGCTAAAAAGTCCCTGAGTTTCTTGGGCCAAATAAGCCTGCTCGGGTTGTTCCCGAAAACTCAGTGCTGAAAAGGCGGTCGCTCCAAGCTGTTCTTTAAAGTAAAGAGCCAGGGCATGGGCCAGATGCGCATCTTCAAGACGCTGAATGTAAAAGAGAAGTTTCATCTGTTCCCCCTATACCCAGAGAAGACCAAGCTTTGCCCTGAGCAATAAAATGGGGGGAAGTGACAGGATAAGGGAGTAAGCATTTGTTATTAGCCTTTGGAACCACTGTTCGTACTCAGTTCGACCTAAGTTTAGGCAATCACCGAATTCTTTGCAGTGATACTTTTGAAATCGGCGGCTTAGCAGATTTAGCGTAGACAAAATCGGAAGCCTTTTGAAATCGGACGTCAAGATACACTAAGTGCATCTACAATATCAAAACTGGCACGGCTAACTTCCAAAATCTCTTCAAAGGGGATGGGCGACGCCTGACCCCGTAAGATGGCATCTACAAAAGCCTTCATGCCCGCTTCGTGGCCCTTGTCCTGAGCGCCCCTCATGCCCTTAAAGTTTGACCAGCCATAACCCTGCAATTTTCTAAAATTGTCAAGGACTAAGATGCGCCCACCGCAAAAAACCTCGAGCCTTTCCTTAGGAAAGCCTTTATGTCCAGTGGCAAGGTAATGCACCGTGCCTATAGAGCCATCAGCAAAACTGAGCTGAAAACTGACACTGTCTTGCACATTGCTGCTTGCAGACTTTAGGGCAATTGCCGTAACTGAGCGAATACTCGAGCCTGCTAAAAAGCGCAAGAGATCAATAAAATGACAGGCCTCACCGACAATGCGCCCGCCACCAATATCAGGGTCCTGAGTCCAGTGATCGGCAGGTATGACACCAGCATTTACCGTCATAATGAAACTTTTTGGTTCTGTCTGAGACTCGAGCAGACCTTTCATCTTTTGTACTTGTGGTGCAAAACGGCGATTAAAGCCAATACTTAAGATGGGTGCTTTGCCCTGAGTAGCTAACCTTTCATAGCAGGTTTCCACCTCCGCCAGACTCTCTCTGGTAATCGCCAGGGGTTTTTCTACAAAGACATGCTTGCCTGCCGTGAGTGCCTGAATCACCAACTCGGCATGGCTATCATGTTGCGTCGTAATAAAAACCGTATTGACCTTGTCATCCTGAAGTACCGCTTCAACATCGGTGGCGGCTTCGGCAATAGCGAATTTTTTCGCAGCGGTTACGCTGCTCACACCTTTGCTTGAGACAATGCTCTGCAAGCCTGCACCTGACTTTTGAATGGCAGGTAAAAGTATTTTCTGGGTAAAAGCACCTGCCCCAATAATGGCGGCTCGAGCTTCGGTTGCAGCAGCTTGCGGACTAACCCGAACTTTACTTGTGAGTAGAGCTTCATTCGTTTGTTCTGCCGGATAGTTCAGGATGATGCCCAGACTATCGCCACCCCCCGAAATCAGGTCGTAAGCTTCCGTTGCCTTTTCTATCTCAAACTGATGAGTAATCAGGGGGCTGGCTTTAAGCTGCCCGGCAGCCATCATGTCAAGCACGGCTTCAAAATTGCGCTGTTCGGTCCAGCGAACAAAACCAATTGGGTAATCTTTCCCTTTATCCTCATAGTTAGGGTCATAGCGGCCGGGGCCGTAAGAACAGGAGACCTGAAAAGAAAGTTCCTTTTCATAAAAGTCACTGCGCATGAGTTCTAAGCCGGTTACACCTATCAGCACAATGCGCCCGCGCTTGCGGCACATTTGCGCTGCCTGATGCATGGGTTCAGAAGACTTCGTCGAGGCTGTGACCAGTACCCCGTCAACACCACGCCCTTTAGAAAACTGCAAAGCTGCGGCCAAGGGGTCATCACCGCGGGACAAATCAACGGTTTCTGCCCCAAAACTGCGGGCCAGCTCGAGCCTTTTAGGATTAAAATCTATCCCTAAAACACGGCAGCCGTGTGCCCTTAGTAACTGTACCGTCAGCAGACCTATAAGCCCTAGGCCCGTAACCACAAAGGCTTCCCCCAGACTGGGCTCAGCCAGGCGAATCCCCTGAAGTCCAATGGCAGAAACCACAGTAAATGCCGCCTCTTCAGAGGAAACTCCTTCAGGTATTTTGGCACAAAGATTTTGGGGTACCATCACCACTTCAGCATGATGACCGTTGGAAATAACCCTGTCACCCACAGCAAAACCCTCTACTCCTGCCCCAACAGCTAAGACCACCCCGGCATTGCTGTACCCCAGCGGCAGCGGCTGACTAAGCTTGCTACGCACAGCTTGCAGGGTCGGAGCCAAACCATCGGTCTGAATCTTATTGAGAACATCTTTGACGCGCTCAGGTTGTTGCCTGGCCTTATTGATTAAATTGGCCTTGCCAAAGTCAACCAGCATTCGCTCGGTTCCGGCAGAGACCACAGAAGCCTGGGAGCGTATGAGTAAATGACCTGCCCTTAGTTGAGGTGCTGGCACCTCTGCAATATCAGTTTTGCCTGTATCTAATGCCTGAAGAATTTGCTTCATGAATCTCCGTAAATCAAATCTGCCGCACTAACAACCATTATCTATCATAAGTTCGGCAGGCAGTTTTTGCAGTGAGCTATTCTTTTTAAGGGTGAAAAATGAAGGTGTCCGATTTTGTCTGTTTAGGAAATTGCAAAATAAAGCGGCAGCTATTCACCCGAGACCACAAAATCTGCTACGCCGTCAGAGAAATAGTCTGTAAGCACCTGACGCCAGTCCTGTATATCGGCAATGATGATGTGTTCGCTTCTGGGAAGCGTATAACCCTCAACCCCAAAAGCCGTCGAAATGAAAGCCGCCCCGTGCTCGAGCAAAGTCTGAACTTTAAGCTTGATACCTCCGCCCAGAAGGTCCGGATTGATGTATAAAGCTCTTGTCATTGGTAAACCCTCACCGTCAAAAAAGCCGTGCCCAAAAATCTTTTTCTCAGGAGCATGAAGTGACGCTGTCTGACTACCATACAGATGAAGCTCGAGCCCTAAGTCCTCTCTGATCGGCAAAAAAACCTCCTGGATAAAATAATCCAGGGAGTAACGTTTATGGCTGGTTGCACTGCCAAACCAGACCAGCTTGCGCTCCAGTGGCAAATCTGGATTATAGGACATGGACTTGCTTTCAAGAACCGACCAGACTTCTCCCTTAGCGGTCTGATAGACCGACTGATAATGCGCTAACTCTTCCTGCGTAATAAAAAGGGGTTCAACCAGTGGGTCTCTTAAAAGCTGGTGCTCGAGGCTCGAGTAAGCCAGCAGATTAAAGCGAAACACCGCAGGGAGGCTATAGCGCAAGATAGTTTGTCGGTGCTTTAGCAAGGTATAAAAATTATGCAGTCGGACCTTTAACACCTGATCTGGAAACAAAGCTTTTACAGGTTCATAAAAGAAAAACTCACCGCAGATGATTTCATCAAAGCTTTCCTTTTTAAGAAGCAGCTTGAGTTGCTTTGCGCTAATAGCAGAGGCAGGTTTAAGCCTTAAAACATTGACGAGACGCTCGAGCTTTTTGCCCTTATTGCGCTTTAAAAAGAGGGGCTCAAAGTTCTCATAGTCCCCTGCTGTTTCACTATAGATAATCACGGTATCCTGTTTACCAGGTTTAAGTCTGGCTAAGTCAGCCTTTACCGCAATGCCATAACCAGACTGGTCTGAGGCATTTTCAGGGAGTAAGATAAGACGCTTCACTAGACTCGAGTTTTACCCAGGTGAGCACGTTTTTCAATGAGAAAAGCCAAACGTCTTGCTTAAGAACAATGAGACATCTGCGCTTGACTTTACTGCCCAATAAACCTAGCGTGGAGTTATGGCTTTGCGTTTTCCCTATCTTCTGGGTCTTTTTATTTCACTTTTGCTAAGTAGCTGCGTTCCGGTTGCCGGACAGCAGTTTCGGCCTTTTGTACAAGAGAATACGGCTGTTTATACCCTTGCCAGTAAACTTGGCATTCAAACCTGGAAACGCCCGGTTGCTGGCGGCATTTACGATGCCACAGTAAATAAGACCTTTGTTGCCTGGCTCGGAGAAAACTCAAACTCTTATGTGCAGGCCTTTGATCATGCGACGGGCACCTGGACCTTGCCCAAACTGGTAGGCGAAGTCAGCAAAAGCGAGTACTTTGAAGGAACCGACAGCCATAACTACCCCCTCCTGATTCAGGCTGATGATGGTCATTTGCTCATGTTTTATGCAGAGCACAGCAGCGAACTGCGCCTGGCCCGCTCACAAGAACCTCACAGTATGGACGCCTGGACTGACTCGAGTATCCCCGAGGGCATTACGGCTTCTTACCCTATTCCGTTAAAGACCAAAGGGGGTGACATCTACGTGTTTTTCCGCGAATCCTCGTTTTTTATTGAAAAGGGCCTTGTACCAGATGATCGGCCCATGCAGTACATCCTGAGCAGCGACAACGGCAAAACCTGGAAAAATGCGAAAGATATAACGGGCGAAAAAATCGCTCTGGGCTCCTGGGATAGACCAGATAATCTTGATGAAATCTATATGGGTCAGGCCCGTTATCAACCACGTATTGGGTTTTTCATCCCTGAGCGCATTCACCTGGTCTGGACGCTGGCAGGCGGTGGCCCCGAAGGCCCCAAGCATGACCGCTATCATAAAGATGTCTACTACGCCTATTTTCGCCCCATCAACAAGCATTTTTACTGTGCTGGTGGTCAAGATAAGGGCAAAAGCCTAGATGCTGATGAAATGGCAGACTGCCTTGTTGAAGAC
This sequence comes from Trueperaceae bacterium, assembly GCA_020431825.1. Taxonomy (GTDB): domain Bacteria; phylum Deinococcota; class Deinococci; order Deinococcales; family Trueperaceae; genus JAHEBB01. The sequence continues at coordinate 27,525 of JAGQHN010000060.1, forward strand.
ACCGGCCCCTTAAATAAAAGTACACCTCAATCTGTTAGTTATATCCAACTGGTTCACTACACCAATAAAGGTAACCCTATTGTCATTTATGAAGTGAACCGGGGGAATGGCAGCACCATGCGCTCTGCAACCTGGAATGGTAAAGAGTGGTTACACAGCGATGTACCAACCGAAGGCTTCATACTCGATATGGAAAAAACCGGGCCAGAAAGCTTTACTTTTTATGCTGGACGTGGGCAGATTTTTGCCTACACCACTGACAATGCCGGACAGGACTGGCAACTTGACTATAGTTTCTCACTGCCGGAAAACAAACGGGTCGTCAAGCTTAATGTTATCGATGATTATAAAGAACCTGCCCATTTTTTAATCACCGAAGCCACCACTGACATGTTTCCCAGTGCTGACGTGTTTATTGCAGGAAAGGCAAGCTGTTTGCAGACGGGAAGTTATCAAATTGCCACACCAGAAAGTGACTTTTTGAGCATAGCTGACCGTAAGCTGGCCCTTACCGATGACACAGAAAAAGCCAGTCAGTGGCGTATCACAGAGCTTGACGGCTACTGCAGTTTAGAAAATGAAGCAGATAAGTCAAGCCTCGAGCTTGAAACGGGGCAGGCAGCAAGCTGGCTTATTATTGGCGCAAGTGATGGTCAGGTTCAACTTTTTGAAACTAAGTCAGAGCAGTATCTTAATGACGATTTAAGCTTTAGCGCTGAAGCCAATGAAACAAGTTACTGGCGGCTCGAGCCTCTCAAATAACCCCTAATACGGATTCCGATAATATCCCAAATGAAATAAACATCTCTTAGTCCGATTCTTCTCGTTCCACTCGCATTTAATTCCTTGCTTAATGCAAGGAATTAAACGGAATCGGTATAAATCTGCTTAATCAGTCCAGCCTTGAGACAGGCTTGCGCTGCCTCGTGAAGCGCCAGAACCGAAAACCCACTCTTCTCTGCAATGGCTAACAGATCATGCTCCCCATCGCTATAGTTAAGCAGCCACAGCACTTTTTGCGTAAGATCAGGCACCCTGCTATGCCCCAGCGAATCATAAAGCCCGTGCTTATCCAGCCTTGGCTCCCCGTAGGGGAAAAGATTTAAGTAGCGAATATTCTGGTCAAGCGTCAAACAGATTTCTTCATATTTATCTATAGAGCCCTGCAACG
>JAGQHN010000061.1:0-16983 GCA_020431825.1 Trueperaceae bacterium
ATGAACTTCGTACTTTTCCTTGATGCCGCGCAAGATGCTAATGGTTTCCTCAATGCTGGGTTCATCTACAACAATCGTTTGGAAGCGGCGCTCTAGGGCGGGGTCTTTTTCAATTTCACGGTATTCGTTGAGGGTCGTTGCCCCAATAAAGCGTAATTGCCCCCTGGCAAGAGCGGGCTTGAGCATGTCATCAGCATCGACCGCACCTTGTGAGCCACCCGCTCCCACAATGGTATGAAGTTCATCGACAAACAGGATAACTTCCCCTTCGGATTCAATGGTCTCATTGATGACTGCTTTCATGCGCTCTTCAAACTCACCGCGGTATTTGGCGCCAGCAAGCAAGGTGCCGATGTCAAGTTGAATAAGCTTTTTGCCCTGTAAGCCTTCGGGAACATCTTTGTTTATAATGCGCTGGGCCAGACCTTCAACAATGGCACTTTTACCAACACCGGGTTCACCAATCAGAACAGGGTTGTTTTTGGTACGGCGTAAGAGAATCTGAATAACGCGGCGCATTTCTTCATCACGACCAATGATAGGGTCCATTTTGCCTTCTTTGGCAAGCTCTGTTAAGTCAATACCGTACTTTTTCAAAGCTTCAAAATTGCTGTCCGCCCCTTTACTGGTCACGGTTTTTCCGCCCCGAATTTCTTTGGCAGCAGCCTCGAGTGTTTCTCTGCTTGGTAAGCTGCTTAGTTCACTGCCACCTTTTGCCTTGGCAGCAACCAGTAAGGTATCCACAGCGATAAAACTATCGCCCCACTGTGACGCAAGAGTTTCTGCTTCGGTAAAAATACTGGCGGTTTCCTGAGCCATATACTGCCCCTCGGTTCCTGTAACCTTAGGGTAGCGGTCCAAAATGGCGTTGAGAGCTGCCTGAATTTGTTGAGGGTTGGCACCCGCGCGCTCGAGCACGCGTGTTGCTGGACTTTGCGGGTCAGCAATGAGCGCCGACACCAGATGAACAGGCGTAATCGTCTGGTGATGCCGGGTTTTTCCTATGTTTTGGGCACTGGCAAGCATTTGCAGCGCGGATTCTGTGAGTCGTTCAGGATTCATAATGTTAATATAATAAAACTTGAGTCTAGTATTGTCAAGGTAGTAGAAGCCACCTTTTTTCCTTAGTTTAGGAGTTTTGCGCGGCGTGAACTGTATTCATATCAAACTACCCTCCCGCCTTTGAATTTTGCGGCAAGGAAACCTCTCACCCCCGATGTTTGGAGGCTATAAACTTAAAAGTAAAATGATTTGTTCAGGTTAAAAATAGCGCAACTAAACCTCTATGCTGTAGTCACCTTTTACAGCTCTTTCAAGATAGCGCTAAGGCCCTAGACTGGAGCATTTTCTTCCGCTCACTGCCTGCATACGCTATAGTATCTTTCATGCTTCTTAGCTGGCAAACAATTCTTTGCCGATTTAAGCGTTTAGTCTTGATCTTATTCACTGATTGCCAGGAAAAGAAGCTTTAAGGGAGTTAGCCATGATCGCAGAAAAATCAAAAACCCAGGACATTCTGGCGCTCGATGCCTTGCATAATTCGGGCCTCTGGAATCCCAGTATTGTCTTTACTCATGGTGATGGTGTCAAAATTTACGACGCCGATGGCAATGAATATATTGATTGCCTGGCAGGCATTGCTGTTGCAAGTGTCGGCCACAACAATGCGCACCTGACCCAGGCCATTGCAGAACAAGCTAAGCGTCTCATCATATGCTCTCAGGCGCATGGCAGTGATGTTAGAGCGAAATTCTATGAAAAGCTCTTTGCCATGATTCCTGCGTCAATGGGCTTAAGTCGTATTTTTATGGCTAATTCTGGCTCTGAAGCAAATGAAGCAGCCCTGAAATGGGCGAGGGTTGCCACTGGTCGGCCCAAATTTGTAAGTGCCAAACGTGGTTTTTCCGGCAGAACCATGGGCGCACTGGCAATCACCTGGGAAAAGAAATACCGCGAACCCTTCGAGCCGCTTAAATACGAAAATGACTTCATTAAATACAACAGTATAGAAGAGCTCGAGCAGTACATTACTGATGAAACAGCGGCAGTATTCCTAGAACCTATTCAGGGTGAAGGCGGTATGTATGAGGCCGATCAGGAATTTTTAACCGCTGCCAGAGAACTTACCAAAGAACGCGGCGCCCTGCTTATTATCGATGAGATTCAATCTGGAGTAGGCCGTAGCGGTAAGTTTTTGGCAACTGAGCATTATGGCATTCGGCCAGATATGGTTACCCTGGCAAAAGGACTTGGTGGCGGCGTTCCCGTTGGTGCTCTGCTGATGACCGAAGAAGTTGCCTTAAAAATGCCGAAAGGTGGTCACGGCACCACGTTTGGTGGTAACGCACTTGCCAGTGCCGCTGCACTAGCAGTCCTGGAAGAAATTGAAGCAAAACAGCTTATTCAAAATGCTGCTGAGGTCGGCGCTTACTTTAAAGCGCAGCTCGAGGCGATGAATTCACCCAAAGTCCGTGAAGTACGCGGCAAAGGCCTAATGATCGGGCTCGAGATGAAGGAAAAAGTCGCTCCTTATATTGATGCCTTAAAAGATAAAGGCGTTATCACCATCAACGCAGGCGCAACCGTTATTCGCTTTGTACCACCTCTTATTTTTAGCAAAGCCGATGTCGATAAAGTCGTTGCTGCCCTAACTGAAGTACTTAAAGAAGATTTGTCTGCCTGAGTTCTTATAAGAGATTCCCTAAAAATAGTCTGGTCTTACATTCTGACCAGACTATTTTTCTTTATCGGACCAATAGACAAAACGCAATTGGATACTCGAGCTTTTAATGTTTTCCTATTGCAAATCTAAGGTAACACCTGGGTAGGCCCCCTAGTTACAGCTTAATAAGCAGAAGTGAATTTAACCCCTCTCTTCACATCAAAAGGTAAAACCACCAGGGTGCCACCGAAGTGAATGGTGACAAGGGTCATTGTGCGTATAGAACCTTTTACACTTTTAACAATTTCGCTGACACATTTAACATTTCCCCAACCCTATTTTAGTTGAGTAAATTTTGTTGAGTACAATAGCTAATATTTCTTGACCCTCCTTGCTATTCATACTAAACTTCAACAGTATTCGACAATTCAGAGCAAAAATCTTTTGGTGACAAGGATAATTCTGTCCATGTATTAAAAAGATTTAAATTCTGTGTAGGAGGTATTGGCGAATGTCTAATCAAGGTAAAAAGACCAAAACCTTAAGCCGTCGTTCTTTTATAAAGACCGGCGTGGCAGTAACAGGTGGACTCATGCTTGGCAACCAGCTTGGCATAGGACCTGTTCACTGGAGTGCTCGAGCCCAGGATTACCCTGCTCTTGGTAATTTCCCTGTAGGTGACAAAGTTGTATTTGGCTTTAATGTACCTCAAACAGGCGCTTACTCTGATGAAGGTGCTGATGAACTCCGCGCCTATGAGCTTGCCGTTGAACACCTGAATAATGGCGGCGGTATGCTCGCAACCCTTATGCCTTCTTCCCTGACTGGCGCAGGTATTTTGGGTAAAGAAGTCACCTTTGTAACAGGTGACACGCAAACCAACCCTGACGCAGCCCGTGACTCTGCACGCCGCATGATTGAGCGGGACGGAGTCATTATGTTTAGTGGGGGCTCGAGTTCGGCGACTGCGGTTGCCCAGCAATACCTGGCACAAGAGGCCAAAGTCATTTTTATGGACTGCCTTACTCACTCCAATGACACCACGGGTAAAGACCGTCAGCGCTACGGGTTCAGACACTTCTTTAATGCCTACATGTCGGGTCAGGCACTTGGTCCCATACTGGCTGAGCGCTACGGAACTGACCGCCGGGCTTTTCACCTGACGGCTGACTACACCTGGGGTCACACTCAGTACGAATCAATGAAGCAATTTACAGAGGCTCAGGGCTGGGCGACAGAAGATAATATTATGACGCCGCTTACAACCACTGACTTCAGCCAATACCTCACCCCTGTCCTTAACTCGGATGCAGATGTACTGGTACTAAACCACTACGGTGGCAATATGATCAACTCGCTCACCCAGGCTGTCCAGTTTGGCATGCGTGAACGCGAAGTAAACGGCAAAACAATGGAAGTTGTGGTTCCCCTCTACAGCCGCCTGATGGCTCAAGGTGCCGGAGACAATATTGAGGGCATCCTGGGAACCTCAAACTGGGATTACAAATTGAGCGATGAAGGCTCACAGGCCTTTGTAACCTCATTTGAAGCAAAGTATGGTTTCCCGCCTTCACAGGCCGGACATACTGCCTATGTTCAAACTCTGCTTTATGCTGATGCCGTAGAACGTGCTGGCACTTTCTATCCTCCTGAAGTCATTCGTGCTTTAGAAGACTACACGGTTTCAGGGGTCGGCCCTGGCGCAGTAGAATACCGCGGTTGTGATCATCAGGCATTCCATGACATTCTGGTTGTGGAAGGTAAGGCACCTTCTGCCAGAGATAGCGAGTACGACTTGCTCGAAACGGTTAAACAAGTACCTCGTGCCGAAATTGGTTATGAGTGCGATTTCTTCCCTGGAGAACTTGGCCCCTACGGCGACGAAAGCTAATTTGACACTTTGACTCGAGTGAACCTGCTGTGACGCATTGCAGCAGGTACTTTTTGGTGTCAGCTTTCCCTTTACTAATGGTTTACATTTCTCAATCGTTTCGTCCTAGGAGTAGACATGAGTTTTAGTCAATTTGCCTTGCAACTCTTGACGGGACTTCAAATTGGTGCGATTTATGTTCTGGTTGCTCTGGGCTTAACTCTCATCTTTGGCACCCTCGGTGTGGCCAATTTTGCTCACGGCGCCCTCTATATGATTGGCGCTTATTTTGGTCTTGTCGTCTCTAGCCAGCTTGGTTGGGGTTGGGCGGCGCTGCTGGTGCCGCTTGGACTATTTGGCGTAGGTATTTTATTTGACCGGGGTTTACTGCAATTTTTCTATAAACGCCCTGTTACCGACCAGATCCTGGTGACGTTTGGGCTGGCCATCATCATACAGGAATTAGCGCGAACTATTTTTGGTGGTACGACCAAACCCTTTCCCGCGCCACAGTGGGCACGCATCCCTGTAGATATTGGCTTTGGTTATTATCCGCCCTGGCGCTTGGTCATTATTGCCGTCACGATTATTGTGGTCATTTTGCTTTTTATCTTGCTGCGCTATACCAAGTTTGGACTCATGGTCAGAGCAGGTATGCGTGACCCTGAAATGGTTCGTTACCTGGGTATTGATGCAACCAGATTATTTACCATCGTTGTAGGCCTTGGTGCGATGTTTGCTGGCGTTGCAGGTATCATGGGTGGCCCAGCTTATTCGATAGAGCCAGGTTCGGGAATGGCGATGCTGGTGCCCTCCTTTTTGGTCGTGGTGATTGGCGGCATGGGCAGTCTTGTAGGGGCAGTTATTGCTGGGCTGCTCATGGGACTGGCCGTTAGTTTTTCTGTCATTTTTGTTCCCGCAGTGTCCCAGGTCATTATTTACCTGGTTGCCGTTATCGTACTCATTGTTAGGCCCAGAGGGCTCTTTGGTGTGGAGGGCATTGGTTAGTGAAAAAACAATCGCTTTTTGCTCGAGACTCCATCTATATGCTCATCGCAGCCATCGTTATATTCTCACTTCGCTGGACGCTGCCCCTACTGGGTGGTTACTCCGAGCTTGCGACACGCATGCTTATTTTTAGCATTCTGGTTTTAGGCTTTGACATTCTGGTTGGGTTAACAGGTTACCTTTCATTTGGTCATGCAGCTTTCTGGGGAATCGGCGCTTACATTTGTGGCTACATTTTGCTGCACTTTACCCAAAACATTCTGGTTGCCATGATTCTAGGTGTCTTAATCGTGTCTATCATCGCTTTCCTGTTGGGGATTATAACGCTCAGGCGCCACGGCATTTACTTTGCCATACTTACCCTGGCCTTTGCTGAAATGTTTTATTACCTGGCACTGGCACCACTACAGAAATGGACAGGGGGCGACAATGGCCTTACCGGTATAAAAACGCCTCAGTTATTTGGCCTCGAGCTCTCGGGGTTAGCCATGTACATTTTTGTAGGCATCTGGACACTGATTGCCCTTTATACCGCCAGACGCATCAAAAACTCTCCGTACGGTCTTATGCTGCGTGCCATCAAATCAAACGAAGAACGACTTACCTTTACCGGGATTAATGTTTTTAGATACAAAGTTATGGCTTTTTTAATCAGCGGGATTTTCGCTGGGCTGGCTGGCACCCTGTTTGCCGCCTATGAAACTTATGTACCCACGGAAAGCCTTCACTGGACACTCTCTGGTGAGATTGTCATCATGTCGGTCATTGGTGGCTTTGGTACCTTGATTGGACCCATGATGGGCGCAGCCATTGTGCTTTACCTGGAAAATGTTTTGTCTGCCATCACCGATCAGTGGAACCTCATTTTGGGCGTCATCTTTATGTCTTTCGTCATCTTTTTACCCGGTGGCGTTATGAGCCTTTCAAAACAACTCCGTCGTTTGTTCTCCAGAGATCAAGTGCCAGCCAACCGTACTGAATCCCAGGGAGGTGACTAAATGGCTCTTCTGGAAGTCAAAGGGCTAAGTAAAAGCTTTGGTGGCCTGATGGCAGTGAATAATGCTGGTCTTACCGTTGAAGAAGGTCGCCCACACAGTATTATTGGGCCAAATGGTGCAGGTAAAAGCACATTTCTAAATATGATTATTGGTCGATTAAAACCCGATAAAGGGAGCGTGCTGTTTAGTGGTCAATCTTTGATAGGTCTGCAGCCCCAGCAAATAAATCAGCGCGGGGTGGTTCGGGTCTTTCAAAGTCCAGCTATTTATCCAGAAATGACCGTTCTTGAAAATGTTACGGTGTCAACTCTAGCAAAACGCGATGGGACCTTTAAATTCAACTTTCTGGAAAGACCCTTAAAACGTAAAGATGCCGTCACAGCAGCTGAAGAGGCACTGACTGAGGTTGATCTGATAGGTCAACAGCATGAAGAAGCAAAAAATTTATCCTACGGCAATAAACGTCGTCTCGAGCTTGCCATGTGCCTTGCACAAAAGCCACGCCTTTTGCTCCTGGATGAACCGACCGCAGGTATGTCACAAAGTGACACTATTGCAACTATTAATTTGCTGCAGAAGCTAGGTAAAAATGGAGAATTTACCAAGGTCATAATTGAGCACGATATGCACGTAGTTTTTACCCTGGCTGAGCACATTACGGTCTTGCATCAGGGAACGGTCATTGCCGATGGGTCTCCAGATGAAATTAAAAATTCTGAAATTGTTCAAGAAGCTTATCTGGGGGGAATGGAAGAATGAGTCAGCCCTACTTTAAATGTAGCGATATGCATGCCTACTACGGCGAAAGCTATATCTTGCGCGGTGTCGGTTTTAAGCTCGAGCAAAACGAACTCCTTGCCCTTCTGGGCCGAAACGGTGCAGGAAAAACCACGACCCTGAGAAGCATTGCCCGCGCCCAACACCCAAACTTGCGACAGGGTGAAGTCTGGCTCAACGGGGAAGCCATCCACAAACTGCCAGCGCACAAAGCGGCGCAGCGAGGTATCTCACTGGTTCCTGAAGAGCGCAAAATAATTCCCGGTCTCACTGTTGAAGAAAATCTGATTCTTGCTCAGATCGCCCCGCCCAGAGGCTGGCCCATCGACCGAATATATGAACTCTTCCCTCGTTTACAGGAACGTAAACATCAGATTGGCACGACCCTATCTGGGGGCGAGCAGCAAATGCTTGCCGTTGCCAGAGCGCTGGCCCGGGATGTTGCCTTGCTCTTACTTGATGAGCCTTATGAAGGCTTGGCGCCGCTCATTGTAAAAGACATAGAGCGAGTTCTCATCACGTTAAAAGAGGAAGGCATGACCATTGTCCTGGTGGAGCAAAATGCCATTGGCGCGCTTAAAATCGCTGACCGCTGCGTCATATTGGAAATGGGTGAGGTCGTCTTTGACGGTGACCCTAAGGACGTCTTGGATAGCGAAGAACTGCGCCGGGAATATCTGGCACTTTAACTTTCCTAAGTCCTCAAAAAACGAGCATTCAGGGCAAAACCGTTTGAATACTCGTTTTTTGCATACTTCCTGTAATCTAACAAAACCCCAGGCTCTAGCTGCGACACGTACAATTAGCCAATTCATTTTTAGGAGAAGCTATGAAACTCGAGCACACTGCCCTAAATGTCCCAGACCCCAAAGCCCAGGCGAACTGGATGGTTGAGCACCTTGGTCTCAAACTGGTTCGTGATCTTGGAGAACCCACCTTTATTACGTTTGTAGCAGACAATGACGGAGCGCTTCTGGAGCTTTATAAAAACCCCAAGGCCGATATCCCTGACTATTTTCAAATCAGTCCTTACACGTTGCATCTGGCGTTTACTACTGATGATCTGGATACCACAAAAGCAGGCTTGCTGGCAGCAGGTGCCAGCGATACCGGTATTGCAGAAACACTACCCAACGGTGATACCTATGTTTTTTTACATGATCCCTGGGGCCTTAGCATTCAACTCATAAAGCGAGTTGCCCCCATCCTTTAGCAAGCTAGCTAATCCAGCCTTTGGCTTTTGCATGCTCAAAGGCATTTGCAGTATCAGGAATCAGCAGCAACTCGCATCCGGTTTCCCTTATAACTTTTGCGAGTTCTCTAATTTCCTGGTCTCGAGCCGCATCGGCGCTGACGTCTCGAATATAGATTGCCAGGATTCGCTCAGGATATCGCCTGACCGTTTCCCGGTAAATTTCCGGGTCTTCCTGACCGCTATCGCCGATAAGGATAAAAGGTAAGTTTGGATACGTATCCAGAATGCTGGTAATCAGCTCAAGCTTGTGCTTTTTATGACCACTTGGGATAAATTCCGTGGCACTAATACCCCAATCGCGCAGCATAAGGGGGCCAACCGGAATATCTTGAATATCAAAAAATTCCAGAAGCACATCGTATAGATTCCAGGGGCTACTCGAAACATAGAAAATGGGGTTTTTATCGGCATGGAGCGCCTGATAAAACTCAGCAACCCCGTCAAAAGGTAAGCGGGTATAAGCATTACCAAACAGCACTTTACGAAGCATACTCAGGATATTTTGAGCACCGGTTTGCAGCACCGTATCATCTAGATCAGAGATAATCCCAAACTGCGCTGAAGCGTCAGGTACCATCACTATGCCCTGAAAACGGGTTTGTTTCTGCGCTTTCTTTAAATCGAGCAAATCCAAATCAACCGTCTGAATAAGCTCATGTTTGCTGTCTAATTGGGTCTGAAGCTCGAGCCAGGTCTCAAAAAAGCCTTCATCATCCGCCGTTATTGTGGTTTCCTGTTCGTGAAAATGTGCCAGGACTTTTGCATAAGGAACTTCATCACTATCAAAGCGCTTATAGGCATTTTTCAGGTTCAGCCAGAAGCTCGAGTCTTTGGTCGCTGGTTGAATACTTCTGGCCCGCAACACCCTACCTTTTATCAGCAGACGCTCTTGATTACCGTAGCTTATATAGGGAAAGGCAACAATGTCATTATTTGAAAACCGCTCGCTTAATCGGTAGCGCACCAAATCCAGACCAGCATCCAACTGATAGAGTGAGCGCCCCAGATATTTTTTCCAACGACTCATGCCTTTTCGAGTTTACTGTCCATAGAGCTGCTTGTAAACCTCATAGTTTAAGCTTACCTGTTGCAGGTATTCTCGGGTCTCAAGAGCATCTATTTCTCTATAGAGCTCATCTTTTTGCCGATTGACATAGTCACTTTCAAAAAGTCGTTTGATATAGCCCTGACCTCGGTTATAGGACGCAATCATCAGTTCCTGATCCCCATTAAAATCGGAGAAATAGTTGCGCAGCCAATTCAGATAAAACACCCCGTACCGAATATTGGTAGCAGCGTCAAAAGGATTACCCGGTGCTTCTTTTTGCAACTCAGCCAGCCAGTCCCAGGTTAAGGGCACCACCTGCATAAGGCCCTTGGCTTTAGAAGTTGACACTGCCCTGGGGAAAAAGGCAGATTCCTGCCGCATAATGGCCCAGACCAAAAAGGGATCAAGGTTATACTTTTGTGTCTCAAGTAAAATTTCTGCCTCATACGCCCTGGGGTAGGCAAGCCGCCAGGCACGAATATCTTGCCTGACCAAAGCGGCACTGGGGCCGGAGAAAAGTAAACTTACGGCTCTTTGCGACTGACGATACTCACCAAACGACTGCAAATACTCAGCTATCGCCAGTATTTCTTCAGGACTCGAGGCCGATTTTAAGGCGAACAGCAACTCGCCTATAGCAGCCTGATGATTCCCAGCTCGAGCCAAAGCATAGGCCAGAGTCTGGACAGGTGGAGAAACACTGGGGAAAACCTGTGTTTCTGGAAGCCTAAAGGTAGTACCTAACTTTTGAGCAAAGAAAGACTCGTCTGGCAAATGGCTAAGTGCCTCTGCCTTGAGGTCTTCAAAACCAAATCTGTTCGCCAAGGAATAGGCACGGTAAGCAGCATCATCAGCTAACTTACTCGAGCCTTGGGCCAGCTTCATATAAATAGGGATAGCGTCAACAAAGCGGTTTTCTGCTTCTAGATAACCCGTTGCCATCCAGAGGTAGTCAGGGTCAGCCGTACCTTCAAGGAGTACTATGGCTCGGTCAAGGTCTCCAAGCCTAAGATTAGCCATCGCCTCAGCGTAGCGGGCAGCATTTCCGGGCAAGGTTGCAAAAACAGACTGCGCCTTGTCGTACTCCTCCAGGGTGTAGTACATCCAGCCCTTACCAAGTTGGGCGTCAAACGAGTCAGGAATCTCTGTTAACCAGCGATCATAAGCGTCCAGAGCCTTTTCATACTCGCCCAGACGCCTGTAGGCCGGTGCCTCGAGTGACGGGGCCAACTGACCATTTAGGGCGTCAATCACTTCCTGGTACATCGAGGCATTTAAAAAGGCGTTAGCTCGCCTGAAGACATTAAGCTCGAGTCGGTTATAAGCGTCCTCAGCTTCTTCGAGGGGTAAGGCCTCAGCATAGTGTTTTAGGGCCTCGGACACCAGACCTGCCTCTTCTGCTGCCTGCGCAAGCCTCAGGGCAAAAGCTCTGTTGCCTTCACGGTCAATGGGGTCAACCAGCCTGAGTTCACTTGCTCGCAGTAAATAAAGGTAGCGGTCCTGAGAGCTCAAGGCTGAATTTTGCGAGAGCTCGAGAGCAGCCTGAAAAGCCAAATAATCGCTACCTGACGCAAGCTCCTGCAAATTTGCCAGATCATTGACCAGGACAGCATCGTTGAATAATTTGTACTGCGCTAATTCGGAAGAACCATAAGGATCGTCAACTGACGCCTTTATTTGTGGAACAGGAATAGCATCGCCCCGGTAAACCCTCGCCAGCGCCCACCAGGAAACAAGACATAGAACAAATGCGACGATTAAACCAAGACGAACTCGAGTAAACACGGGTTAGTCTAAACATATTCAAAATTATGTTGCTGAGAGAAAACACAAAAAGGAGTGCGCCAACGCACTCCTTTTACTAACCAATAGACGGTGTAGCAGATTTTTATTTAGCTTAGAGAATCCCACACTGACAGGATGCGCCCTTCACCATACCCACAAAATCGGACACCCTTATAAAAAGCCTTAACTAATCGTGGGCAGAGGCACTCCCTGCGCCTTTCGGGTAACGTATACCTTCGACAAAGGCCTGCATCTGCGCTGATGGTTCTTCGGTCATCCGCGAAATGACGTAGGTTAAGACAAAGTTAATCAGCATGCCGACACTTCCTATACCCTGAGGGCTGATTCCAAAGAGCCAGGGATTCCAGCGAATGCCAATACCTGGTGCTGTCGTGATGATATAAAAAGCGGTAAAAACCAGTCCTACGATCATCCCGGTCACGGCCCCGGTGCGATTGGTGCGCTTATCGAAAATACCAAGCACGATGGCCGGGAAGAAGCTGGCAGCGGCCAGTCCAAAGGCAAAAGCCACAACCTCACCTACAAACCCTGGCGGATAAATACCCAGTAAGCCTGCAATGATGACCGCAAAAATGACTGCGACTCGAGCCACCAAAAGCTCGTTCGCTTCACTGGCACTTGGATTAATAAACTTTTTGTAAATGTCATGAGAAATGCTGCTGGCAACCACTAGCAAGAGGCCTGAGGCTGTCGAAAGGGCAGCAGCAAGACCACCGGCAACCACCAGAGCAATAATCCAGGCAGGTAAATTAGCAATTTCTGGATTCGCCAGCACCATGATGTCGTTATCTATACGCAGTTCATTTTCTGCACCTGGAATGTACTGAATGACACCATCACTGTTTCGGTCAGTAAAGGTAAGTAAACCCGTACCTTCCCAGGTCTTAAACCATTCAGGCACATCTGTATAGGCAACATTGCTAACAGTATTAATCATATTGTATTTCGCAAATGCAGCAATCGCTGGAGCCGTTGTATAAAGTAGCCCAATAAAGACCAGCGCCCAGAAACCTGTCCAGCGAGCACCCGTTACACTTCTTGCCGTATAAAAACGAATGATGACGTGGGGCAAACCCGCAGTTCCGCACATGAGTGCCATAGTAATGAGAAAAACATTAAGAGGACTCAGTGTATTGAACGGAGACGTGTAAGCGCCAAAACCAAGATCTGTCTGTATCTGATCGAGCTTGCCAGCCACATTCATAAACGCCAGCTGCGGAACTGGATTGCCTGTCAAGGTTCGGGCAATGGCAATCGCAGGCACGATATAAGCCACAATTAGGACTGAGTACTGGGCGACCTGTGTCCAGGTAATCCCTTTCATTCCGCCCATCGTGGCATAGGTGGCGACAATCGCCATACCTATAACCACACCCCAGACAATATCAATTTCCAGGAAGCGGCTAAAAGCGATGCCCACGCCGCGCATCTGCCCAGCTACATACGTAAAAGAAACGAAAATAGCACAAACTGCCGCAACGAGGCGTGCCGCGTTTGACTCGTATCTATCACCAATAAATTCAGGAACGGTGAACTTCCCAAACTTCCGCAGATAGGGTGCCAGCAAAAGCGCCAGGAGAACATAGCCCCCCGTCCAACCTAACAGGTAGATAGCGCCGTCAAAACCGTTTCGAGAAAGGGCAATAAGCCCAGCCATCGAGAGGAAAGACGCAGCACTCATCCAATCAGCAGCCGTCGCCATACCGTTAAAAATAGAGGGAATACCCTGTCCAGCTACGTAAAACCCACTGGTCGTATTTACCCTCGACCAGATCGCTATACCGATATACAAACCAAAGGTAAGCACTACAAAAATTGCAGTTAAACCCAGCTGGCTCATTAGCCCTCCACGTCGTATTCTTTATCAAGGTTGTTCATTCTGAGGCAGTAAATTAAGATCAGCAGAATAAACACATAAATGGCTCCATTTTGGGCAATCCAAAAACCAAAAGGTCCCCCAAGAAACGTTATGTTGTTAAGTTGTGGCGCAAATACAATGGCTAAAACATAGCCTACTACAAACCAGACAGCCAGCAGACCCAGGGTCAAACTGATATTACGCTGCCAGTATTCTTGCAGCTTTCCTTTTTTCATTCCTTCCTCCAAGATTTAGGACTCGAGCGTTGAGAGATCGCCTGGATCTTGCCCGAGTTCACGCGCTTTAAGCAAGCGCCGCATAATTTTCCCACTCCGAGTTTTTGGTAAACCCTCTACAAACGTCACCTCCTGTGGGCTTGCAATGGGCCCAAGTTCATTGCGAACATGATGAGTCAGGGTCTTCTGTAAGTCGGAATCTGGCGTAAAACCATTTCTTAAAACCACAAAGGCCTTAATGGCTTCCCCTTTGATTTCATCTGGTATTCCGATCACGGCAGCTTCTGCGACAGCTGCATGCGCCACCAGTGCAGACTCAACATCAGCTGTACCAATACGGTGACCGGCTACATTTAGTACATCATCAGCACGCCCTAAGACACTAAAGCGTCCTGCCTCATCCTGGATTGCGATATCCCCCGTCAGGTAATAACCTGGCAGCTGTTGCCAGGCAGCCTCATAGCGCTCAGGCGTTCCAAAAATGGTTCTGAGCATATGGGGAAAAGGTCGTTTTAGTGCCAGAAGGCCCCCAGTGTTTGCGGGCATTTCTTCGCCATCTTCATTAACGATACAGGCTTCCACCCCTGGCATAGGACGACCAACAAAGCCAGGTTTATGCTCCTGAACGGCAAGGGTACCCAACGTTGGCCCACCCAGTTCGGTTTGCCACCAGTTATCCATAACATAGCCATGATCCCCGGTAATATACTGCATGGCCCAGCGAAACGCTTCTGGATTTAGGGGTTCACCTGCACAGGCCAAAATGCGTAAACTGCTTAGATCGTAGCTTTCCGGGTAGCTTGCACCCATACGCATCCACATACGGACCGCCGTTGGTGCGGTAAACATGGCAGTAACGCCGTACTTTTCAACTATTTCCCAGATTATGCCTGGATGGGGGGTATCAGGAGCACCCTCACGAAAGATAGTAGTTACTCCCCCTACCAGAGGCGCATAAGTGATATAAGAGTGCCCCACCACCCAACCAATATCACTCATGCAAAAAAAGACATCATCATCTTTTAAATCATAAAAGTTCTGCAAATGATAGCTGGTGCCTACCATGTAGCCCCCATGAACGTGCACCACACCCTTGGGCTTACCCGTCGTTCCAGAGGTATAAAGAATATAGAGAGGATGCTCCGAATCAACCGCTTCGGCTTCAAACTGAGCTGGGTGTTTCAGTAAATCCGCGAAATCAAGCTCACGTTCACCCGAGGGTTTTTTCTCGCCTCGCCAGAAAATGACCACGTGCTCAACAGAGTCAAGCGGGGCTACCGCAGTGTCAACAATCGTTTTTAGATCAACAGTTTTGTTACGCCGATAGCCTATGTCGCCGGCAATAACCACCTTGGCACCAGCATCCTCGATACGGGCTCGTAAGGCTCCAGCGGCAAAGCCAGCATAGACAACACTATGTATAGCGCCGATACGAGCACAGGCAAGCATGCTTGCTACGCCTTCAATGGTAAGGGGCATATAAATGACCACGCGGTCGCCTTTGCCAACCCCTAACGATCTCAGGCCATTGGCAAGGCGGTTGACCATGGCGAGTAACATGCCGTAGGTGACTGAGCGCTCACTGCCATCTTCGCCCAACCAGACAAGTGCAAGCTTGTTTTTTCTGCCATTTTCCACATGCCGATCAAGGGCATTTAGAGTGATGTTGGTTTTAGCACCCTCAAACCAGCGGTGGTTAACGCCATCAAAACTAGACACTTTGTCCCAGGGCTCGAGCCACACAAAATCTGAGGCTATTTCAGCCCAGAATGCATCATTATCGGAAATGGATTGTTGATAAACTTTGTCGTAATTTTGTAGATTTGCCTTTTCTTTTACTGTTTGGGGTGCACTAAAAATCTCTTGCTCTGCCAGCAGAGCTTTTATATGGTCGGATTGCGCCATCAAAAACCTCCCAAGTCACGCTTTTTCGCGTAAGTTGGTACTAAATTTCTCTTATTTAGTTCTCATAAGACTATACCTAATGCGAAATAGCGTCAAGTGCGGTTGTACTCAGCTTGCAGCTATACACTACTTGCGTTATCCTTTTTTGCGATACAACATAGGTTTTGTAAAGAACATAGCTTTTAGGAGGCATTAGATGTCAGAGCACATCCAATCTGTTTTGCAAGAATCTAGGCGTTTTAGCCCCAGCGAAAGTTTCAAGGCCAGTGCCAAACTAAACAGCCTCGAGGACTATCAGAAGCTCTACCGACAGTCCCTCGATGAGCCAGACACCTTTTGGTCAAATGTGGCCAATGAGCTTCACTGGTTTAAACCCTGGTCACAAGTTCGGGAATGGAACGAACCCTTTGTCAAATGGTTTGTCGGAGGTGAAACCAACCCTTCTTACAATGCGCTCGAGCACCAGATTGCTCAGGGTCGCGGTGACAAGGTTGCAATTTACTGGGAGGGTGAAAACGGCGATACCCGTGAGCTGACCTATAGTGACATGCTCGCTGAAGTTTCGAAATTTGCCAATGCCCTAAAAGCAAAAGGTGTTGGCAAAGGTGACAAAGTTGCAATTTATATGCCCATGATTCCAGAAGCAGCTATGGCCATGCTGGCCTGTGCCAGAATCGGTGCCACCCACTCCGTGGTTTTTGGTGGCTTTAGCGCTCAAGCACTGGCTGACCGCATAATTGACGGGCAGGCTAAAGCCGTTATTACCGCAGATGGTGGTTTTCGACGTGGCAGTGTCTTTCCCTTAAAGCCCGCGGTTGACGAAGCACTCGAGCAGTGCCCTGACGTAGAAACCGTTGTCGTGGTAAAACGCGGCGGCAACGACGTCACCATGAAAGAAGGTCGTGACTACTGGTACCACGAGCTAAGCGAAGCTGCCTCCTCCGATTGCCCTGCCGAACCGTTAGATGCCGAACATCCCCTATTTATTCTGTATACCTCAGGTTCAACCGGAAAACCCAAAGGGGTTCTGCATACCGTTGGCGGTTACCAAACCTATACT
This sequence comes from Trueperaceae bacterium, assembly GCA_020431825.1. Taxonomy (GTDB): domain Bacteria; phylum Deinococcota; class Deinococci; order Deinococcales; family Trueperaceae; genus JAHEBB01. The sequence goes on from JAGQHN010000061.1 coordinate 16,484, forward strand.
TATCTAACCAATAAATATGTTTTTGATATGAAAGATTCCGATATTTACTGGTGTACCGCCGATATCGGCTGGATTACGGGACACTCTTACATTGTTTATGGCCCCATGTTTAATGGAGTAAGCCAGATTATGTATGAGGGTGTACCCAACTACCCCCATCCGGGCCGCTTCTGGGAAATCATTGAGAAGTACAAAGTCACCATTTTCTACACTGCGCCCACAGCTATCCGCGCGTTCATGAAGTGGGGCGATGAACACCCCAATAAATTCGACCTGAGTTCGCTGCGCCTACTCGGTACAGTCGGTGAACCCATTAACCCAGAGGCCTGGATGTGGTATCAAAAAGTTATTGGTGGGGAGCGCTGCCCGATTGTTGATACCTGGTGGCAGACCGAAACGGGTGGCATAATGCTGACCACCCTGCCTGGCGTTCACGACGCCAAACCAGGTAGCGCTGGTCTCCCCTTCTTCGGTGTAGAACCGGCTATTGTCGATGCTAA
>JAGQHN010000061.1:17080-28631 GCA_020431825.1 Trueperaceae bacterium
TACCGTAATCAGTACTGGTCTGAAATTCCCCATGTTTATTTTGCTGGTGATGGTGCACGGCGTGATGAAGATGGTTACCACTGGATTATGGGACGCATTGATGATGTGGTTAACGTTTCAGGTCACCGACTTGGCACCATGGAAGTTGAAAGTGCGCTGGTTAGTCATGCTACCGTCGCTGAAGCCGCCGTCGTTGGACGTCCTGATGAGCTTACCGGGCAAGCCATTGTTGCCTTTGTAAGCCTCGAGGGCGGGCGAGAAGGTTCAGCAGATCTGCTCAAAGAACTCCGCGATCATGTAGCCAAGGAAATTGGCGCTATTGCCAAGCCTGCCGAAATCCGCTTTACCGATGCCTTACCAAAAACAAGAAGTGGCAAAATTATGCGCCGCCTGCTCAGGAATATCGCTGCCGGTGAAGACGTTACAGGAGATATTAGTACCCTGGAAGACCGCAGCGTAGTGGAAAAGCTTCTAGCGCAAAAATAGGAAACCATTCAATTACTAAAAAAGGACGAGGCGAGCTCGTTCTTTTTTAGTTCAACATCTGTTTTACTTAGCTCTAATTCCTACCACTTATCATGAACTAAAGCGCGAATCTTTTCGTCATAAACACGGCGCACTTCCCGCATTGCAGATGGCTGAATAGCCTCGAGCTCTGATGCTCTGGCATTGGCGATGGCCTGCTCGGCATTTTTAGCCCCGGGTATCACGGTAGAAACTGCAGGATGCATAAGTATCCATTTCAAAGCAAACTGTGCCAGTGTTTTTCCCTCGGGGACCAGCTTTTTAAGCTCATCCGCAGCGTCAACACCTGTCTCAAAATCAACGCCAGAAAAAGTCTCACCGACGTCAAATGACTCACCATGGCGATTAAAATTGCGGTGATCATCTTTAGCAAATTCTTGATCTTTGGTCATTTTTCCCGACAGGAGACCGCTGGCAAGAGGTACTCTGGCAATAATGCCGACTTCATTTGCCTTGGCCGTGTCAAAAAGCTCGAGCGCTGGCTTTAGCCGAAACATATTGTAAATAATCTGAATGCTGGCAACCCCCGGATAGTTCATGGCTAGCTTGGCCTCCTCAACCGTTTCAACACTAACGCCGTACTCCCTGATTTTTCCCTCGGCCTTTAGTTTGTCTAGGGCCGCAAAGGTTTCATCGCGGCGAAAAACCTCAGTTGGTGGGCAGTGAAGTTGTACCAGATCGAGGGCCTCGAGCCCCAGGTTTTGCAAGCTTCGCTCAATAAACTGGGAAAGATTGGCATAGCTGTAACCTGAAGCGACATGTGGATTTAAACGCCGCCCGGCCTTGGTCGCAACATAAATTCGCTCACCGGAATAGTCTTGCAAAACTTTGGCAATTCGCTTTTCGCTTAACCCGTCGCCATACACATCTGCGGTATCTATAAAATTAACACCTTCTGAAATAGCGGCACGCAAAGCCAAAAGGGCGTTATCTTCGGTAACTTCACCCCAACTACCACCAATCGCCCACGCACCAAAGCCAATTTCGGAGACCCGGTAACCTGTTTTCCCCAATTCTCTATAATTCATAGTTCCTCCTAATTATCCACTTGCTAAATTAACAGCTTGGCTCTTAGAAATTTGTCGTCTCTGTGCCGTCTTAGAAAATTGGCTTAGCAAATCATAATCATCCAAACATTGGGGGTTGGGCTTTCACGTTAAGATAATGCCCTAATGCTGCGTCTTTAAGGATACCTATGCCCCTCTGGAAAAAAAATCTTTACATCATGTTTGCTGCACAAATCCTTTCTACGATGGGCTTTTCCATGATCTTCCCTTTTTTACCAAACTATGTTGCTCACCTGGGCTCGAGCTTTGGTTTTGACATAGTTTTTTTGGCTGGTGCCGTTTACAGTGGTCAGGCAATTACCATGGCCCTTACTTCACCCATCTGGGGCACTTTAGCGGACCGCTTTGGCAAAAAACTCATGGTGGAGCGGGCTATGTTTGGTGGCTCCATTCTCCTGCTGATGATGGCCTTTGTACCCAATGCTGAGATGCTGGTTCTGGTCCGCACCATTCAGGGTGCCGTAACCGGAACTGTCGGGGCAGCAAATGCGCTGGTAGCAGCGACTGCCCCCCGTGAACGAATGGGCTACGCCATGGGTATGCTACAGGTAGGCGTTTGGGCAGGTGTTGCCCTGGGACCCCTGATAGGCGGCGTTCTTGCCGATGCATTTGGGTACAATATGGCTTTTTACTTCACTGCCGCCCTGCTTTTTATAGGCGGCATTATTGTTTTCATTGCCATTGAAGAACCCAATGATCAAAGGGAAAAAAAACAAGGTACAGCCGGTATGGTGGCTGAGTGGCGCACTGTTTTGGGCGCACCAGGCGTATCCCTGGTATTCTTTTTTCGCTTTATTAGCTGGCTTGGGCGCAATATTCTGGTGCCTTACTTACCCCTTTTTATGGCAACTCTCATTCTTAGTCAAGATAGGTTGAATACCTTGACCGGGCTAACCATTGCCCTTGCTTCAGCGGCAGGTACGGTAACGGCGGTAGTGCTGGGTAGATTGGGTGACCAGATAGGACATAAAAAAATATTGATTGGCTGCGCCTTTGCAGCAGCGCTCTTTTACATTCCGCAGTTCTTTGTAACTCATGTCTGGCAACTCTTAGTGCTTCAGGCCTTAACGGGTGGGGCCGCAGGTGGCATCATGCCAGTTTTAAGTGCCCTGTTAAATCACTATACAAAACCAGGACATGAAGGGGCAGCATTTGGTTTTGATAACTCAGTAACCTCACTTTCCAGGGCTGTAGCCCCAATGATTGGTGCTACCATCGTATTATTTGGCGGTTACAGGCTAATTTTCCTGTGCACCGCCTTGCTTTTTGCAGCCACAGGCATACTTGCTATTTTTAAGCTCCCTGATCTTAACCCCAGGCGACTTTCGTCCAGCAGTGACTAAACTGTGGGCAAAAACCTTCCTCAACCTCCGACTCGAGCCCCCTTTGGTCACTTACCCTTTGCTTTTGACCTTTTAGACCTCTTAAACCTTTCCAGAAAAAATTTGGGGGACGCCTTTGCCTGGCAAATGGGACCAAAGTATATTGCCGTTTTCAGTTCTAAAGAGGCTAATGAAGCCATTCTGCTCGATAGGGAAAATGCCTTAAGCGCGATTGATTCTTTTGGTCCTCAAAGCTGGATGCTGGGTCAGGGCCTTGCCAGACTAGATGGGCTGCAACATCGGTCTCTTAAAAAACTGCTCTTGCCAGCGTTTCATCGGGAGCTTATTAGCAGACATCAGTATGGGATAGAAACCCGGTGCCTAAGGTATTTGAAGCAGTGGTCACAACAGGGCTGGATAAATGGTGTGGAAGCTTCAAAATCTCTAACGCTCGGTATTATTACCGAGTTTCTTTTTGGTACTGAGGCAAAGGCACTCGAGCCTCTCCAAAAGGACTTACGCTTACTCTTTCGCAGTCTCATGGTTGAGGCAAAACGTCCAGCTTCTTTTTTTGGTTTCTGGCAAATGCTAAAGCTACCCGGAATCCCAAATCTCAGAGCAAGATTAGATAAAAAACTATTAAACCTCATTGCAACTGCTACGAGCGAAAATAGCTTAATTTCTCTCCTGAAAACCACGCTAACTGAAGAGGGAACCGCGCTTACCCAGGATATGATTCGCGACCAGCTGTTAACCTTTATCGTGGCAGGACATGATACCACTGCCACTGCCCTGGCCTGGCTTTTTTTTGAACTTGCAAGGCAGCCTGATTACCTCGAGGCACTTAAGTCTGAACTCTATGAGGTACCCCTAGAGGCCGCAAATCTGGCCCAGCTTCCCCTATTCAATGCTGTCATAAAGGAAACCTTACGCCTTCACCCGCCTATTAGTATCGGTATAAGACGCTCGCTTAGGGAGCAAATCATTGACGGGTACATAGTACCCAAAGGTGCAAACGTGATTTACTCACCCTACCTGAGTCACCGTGACCCTCGCTACTGGTCAGATGCCGAACTTTTCAAACCAGAGCGCTTCCTAACCAATCAAGCCTCAAGATTTAGTTATCTGCCCTTTGGCGGCGGTCAGCACAGCTGTATTGGTATGAACCTTGCTCTCTTTGAACTCCAACTTATTCTGGCAACGTTTATCAGAAACGGAAAATGGCAGATTGAGGCACCTGTACAAGAGCACCTGGCACCAACCCTCGAGCCCTCGGGCTTAAGCTTACGTTTTCAGTCCAGCTGAAATTGACTCCCGATTTCCTTCATACTGGCTCTGCCTACCTCGAGCCCATGCTCATAATCAAGCTGGAGAGAAGCCAAGTCCTTATGAGCCCTCCTGGTTTCAAGTCTCTCAGGCGCTATCTGAATAATCTTGACCCCGGACGGCGGCCGCTTCATAAATCTAAGGGACGCATCGTAACGTTCTTTCATGGCATTAATTGCAATTACCATCTCCGGAAAACGTCTGAAGGCAAAACGCATAATTCGAGCATCAAAATTTGAATGCCGCCAGCCTCTTAGCGGTCTTGAACGAATAACAACCATCTTGCTATTACCTAATTCAAGGGCCTTTTGCACTGGAATGGAATCACTGATACCACCATCGGTAACCTTTTGCCCCTCAACATCCAGCACCTTCCGGTACATTATAGGAATAGAACTCGAGGCTTTTAAATAGTGGTCCCACGTATCTGCGCGAGGTTCCAGGTACATCGGCTTGCCTGACCGGAGACTTGTCACCACGATATAAAACTCCCTGTCCCGAAGATGGTCCATAGCTGCCCTTATATTGAAGGGAAGGGCCTCCATACTCGCCTGCCACAACCAGTCAAGATCCAGAAAATGTCCGCCTAGCAAGTATTTTCTCAGGTTGAGGAACTCGGGGTGAGTGCAAAGTTCAGTATAGATTCGGTAATTCCGGTGTAACTGTCCAGCGATATAGGAAGACAAGTTATCTGCCCCCGAAGATACGCCAAAGTAGGTAGAAAAAGGATCAAACCGGGCCTCAAGAAAAGCGTCTAGAACGCCCGCAGCGAAAATTCCCCGCATGCCACCCCCTTCTACAATCAGCGCAATTTTGTTAAAGGCTCGAGCATCCGTCATTTTTCAACCCGTGTCCAGTTTAGCAAGTAACGGGTACTATAAAACCAGTGTCACCTTCAAAGCCCTGAAGGCAAGCTTTTTTGACCCTTCCAAAACTTGCGTTAGGTGTGCTCCTTATTGCAAATGGCCAGATTGATATAGTTCGCTAGGTATGGTTGACCGTCCTGCTCGAGGCATTACAGAATGACACTATCCACTTACCTGGCCAAACGCCAACAGCGGTCGCCATGAGTAACCAAGCCAGATTACCTCTTAGATTGGTGCTTGGGGCAGGCTTATTACTTATCGTCTTACTCATTGTTCCTGCACTGGTCATCGTTGGCAAAGCGCTTAACCCAGGTCTATTGCCCAGTTTGCTCAGTCCGGTAGTTACTGAGGCCCTAAGACTTAGTCTTTTTACCACCTCTATTAGCCTGCTCATTACCCTGGTTCTTGGGGTGCCAAGCGCCTATTTTCTAGCTCGTTTTAGCTTTCCAGGCAAACGCCTGCTGGATACCCTGATAGACCTGCCTCTTGTCTTACCTCCTACCGTGGCAGGTCTGGCCTTACTGCTCACCTTTGGTCGCCGTGGCCTTTTTGCCCCTGTTCTTGAGAACCTTGGCATCACAATTGCTTTTACTTCGGTAGCTGTCATTATCGCGCAAGTTTTTGTGTCTGCCCCTCTACTTATACGACCTATGAAAGCAGCTTTCGCCAATCTTGATGAGCGACTCGAGGCTGTTGCCCTTAGTCTTAAAGCCAGTCGCTGGCGCACCTTCTGGTCTGTTAGTTTACCTCTGACACTTCCCCAACTTATAGAAGGAATCGTCCTTGCATGGGCAAGGGCCCTTGGCGAATTTGGCGCTACCATTGTCTTTGCTGGAAGTCTTCAGGGACGAACACAAACCATGCCACTGGCAATATATGCCGCACTCGAGCAGGATCTCAATGCTGCATTGGGACTCTCGGCCCTTTTAACCCTCGTTGCCTTTAGCTTACTTTTTGGCTTTCGCAGCTTTGTCGCTCAAACATCCGAGAAGTGAATCGCGCGTCGCGTCACACGGTGAACAGTAGCATTATGGCGTTCAGGATTGATTATTTGTCAATTGAATTGAGGAAAAGATAAAAGCTGATTAGCTTTTCACACCATCTTTATTTCAGCTAAACCTGTAAACCCATTGGTAAGTTTTTGGCTAAAGTTTGTCACGAACTGCACAATTCATGAAATAATAGCAGAAATGCGACTTTCAACAACCGATATTTATGCTCTACATGCCCTGGCGTTTCTTGGTACTCAGGAAACCGGACGCTGGGTCGGCAGTGATGCAATCAGTGAGGCTACGGGTATTGCTCGGCCCTATCTGGTTCGCATTCTGGCAACCTTATCAAACAACCACATCATTTCGTCCAAAAAAGGCACTGGAGGGGGTTACGCTCTTGCCAAAGATGCCAGCGAACTCAATCTGCGCGATGTTATGCGGGCAATTGATGGCCCAGTGGCCCCGTTATCGTGCGTTAGTTTAAACTGGGGAAAAGCCTGTCCAGAAGAAAAGAGATGTAATGCCCGAAACAACATCTGGCTAAAAGTACGGGATGCGATGCTGGCAGCTCTGGCTGAGGTGAGTGTCGCTGACCTGGCACAAGACTTTGACAGGGGGGTTAACTATCATCTGTGTCTCGAGCACTTGCTAAGCCCAAATGCCTAACGTGGGATAAGCTCGAGCTTATCCAAAGCTGCGCCTGCCTCACGCAGGTAAAACGTTAGGGTAGCCTGCTCGTCAAGTACAAAGAGCTTGGGGTCATCATTTCCGTGACGCACAAAGTCGGCTATAAATTCTGGATAAGTCTCTATGGCTCCAGTGTTGTTGAATGAATAAACAAAATAAGGCTCGTCGTTAACACGAACATAAAAGGAATCGCTAGCAAGGTCTTTACCCGCAACCCAGACCTTAATAGCATAAGTCCCCGGTTTCTCTGTCAAACGAAACTCGAGGCGATCGTTAGGGTCTGGAACTTCCATATGGTCGCTAATGTCAGTTTCAAGACGCTCCGGGGTTCTGACATATGCATTGCCACTTGCCAGATCACTTTCACTAATCACAAATGCACCCCTGAGAACGGCTGCTTCAGCTTCGTAGCAGGGTGCCAAACAAGCTTGCGGCGCCATTTCACCAGAACAGGCGCTAATGCCAATCAGACCAAAACTGAGCAGTACAGCAAGATTAGAAACTCGTTTGAGCACTGAGAAAAGCAGCCGATTCATTACCATCCTTCAAAAAAGAGTACGCGAGCCTTCAAGCGACTCGCGTACTCCGAACGTTAGTTCGCAGCTTTGAGTTCAAGCTCGAGCTTATCTAAACGTGAATCACTCTCGCGGTGATGAAAACGGATTACATGCTCGCCGGCAGCCAGAGTAAGCGTTACGTCACCTACACCTTGATCTTTGACATAATCTTCTGTAAAAGCAGGGAAAGGATTGGGAGTTCTTCTTATAATATCGGAAAAGGTATACGTGATGATCTTATTGTCATCAACGATAACCCAGAATGAATCATCCGAATCATCATTTCCCGCGACAAACGTTTTAATCATATAGTCCCCGGCAGTATCAACTTTAAAACAGAAGCTCACATAGTTATCTGGATCAGGGGCAGTCATGCTATCTTTGACGGTTCCAGGCTTATCATTATCTGGAATATGGACATATTTACCGCCACTTGCATTTCCATCAGCGACATCTGTTTCAATAACAAAAGCACCGTTTAGTTCACCGTCTTCCGCCTCTTGAGCCAGAGGTCCGCAGGTTGAAGCGATCAGGGAAGCAGTTGTGGTTACTTTGTCGCTTTCGGTCTGGGCATTTTTAGCAAAAACTCGGTAAGTATACTCTATACCCGCGACAACTTCGGCATCAGCGTAGCTCGTTCCAGGGGTATTTTGCAGCTCGGAAAAAGTAGCGCCGTCAGTACTCTTTTCAAGAACATAGCTATCTGCATCGGTGACAGCGTCCCAGCTTAGGCTAATACTGGCTTCTCCAGGTACAGCCTCAAAATTTGCGGGTGCGTCCAGCACTGCTGGTTCGGGGGCTGGGGTTTGGCTACAGGCAGCAAGCACCAGTACGGTAAAGCTTAAAAGTAAGCTAATTCTTTTCATCATTCCTCCAAAAATGACTGAACTGCATCTGACTTATAGACGACTCGAGTCCAAAAACCATCTAATCCCATTATTGCTTTATAGGTTTGGGTTGGTATAACCAAAATCCGACTTAGAGGGTAGATAGTGTAAAAGGATACGGCCTCCGTAGCAGTTTCTTCTTATTTAGTTTAGGGAACTTTTTATTTGCTGAGCTGGCAACAGTCACATACGCTAATCGCTGGTAAAGAACGAAGTCTCACCTAGTCTTTTGCCTCTGTCACTTTTGCAGCCTTAAGTGTATTGCTGGCAGCTAATGTTGCGACCGCCTTCTCTTTGGGTCGCATATCACTCCTGCCAATAAACATGGCCCCTTCATCAATTTCTAAGGCTCTGGCTCTCACATCTCCCTCGAGCTGCCCGGTTTGCCAGATCTCAATTTTGCCATTGGCTTCAATATTTGCCTTTACCCTGCCAATAATTTTTATATCATCAGCCTTGACATGGGTTCCCTCTATGACACCTTCTTCGGCAACCTCGAGCACGCCATTCACCAGCACATCACCTATAATTTTGCCGTGAATTCGCACCCTTCCCTGCGCCTTGAGCACACCTTCAATCACGGTTTGGCGGTTAATGAGCGTCCACTCTTCCGTTTGCGTCTGACTTGCCGATTGTTTATCTTGCCCACGCTTAAACATCTTTTCTCCTAAACTCGAGCCTCATCCATACCATATCTCAGAACCCCCTATCTAAGAATTTTTTCAAATTGATAGGAGTATCTTGCTGACCTGTTGGTGGTATCCTCCTGAATTTATGACCCATCATACTTTATGCAAGATGCTTGTCTATCTCATCCTATATTCAAGCAGAAAGCTATACTTATCATTCGCAACTGAACCTCTACTTTCACCTTTTGAGCAACTCGAGTGTCAGGTTTCGCCCGAAATTTTATCGCCTCTGATCAGAAAAACTGCTCCAACTTTCTGAAATTCTGATCTGGACAACTTTGAGCAGCATTTTTCAAGGTCATTTGACTTGTTGCCCTGTACCCTTAGGCAGTATGCTGGTTTTACATGAGCAATTCAGAAGTCGTATTAATTACAAACGTGGGTCACGGTTTTGGACGAGCAATCGCCCTTGCCTACGGTCAGGACGGTTACCACGTTGTTTGCGCAGACCGAGATGTTGATTTTGCCGCCAAAACCGCAGCCGAAATAGAAGAATTAGGCGGCAGCGCGATACCCATTCAGGCAGATATGACCACCCAGCTTGATGTGAGAAATGCCTTCAACAAGGTTTTTGAACTTTATGGTGATCTGAGCGGGGTGGTGCATGTAGCAACCAGGGAGAGCCATACGCCCTTTACTGAACTTATGGAAAATGAGTTTACTGAACTCTTTACTGAAAATGTGCGGAGCACGTTTTTGACCCTGAAAATTGCCGAGCATCTGGTAGAAAATGCCTGGATTGTCCTGGTTAGTCCCCCGAAAAGTGCCAAAGAGCCTCATATGTTATCTATTCGCGGGGCTATAACCCGCATGGCGGCGGCCTTTGAAGCAGATAATGAGAGCTTGCGGGTAAACGTCGTGGTGCCCTCGAGAGCAGCGTCCGATCCAAAACATGATGCTCAACTGGTAAAGTCTGTGCAGTTTCTTGGCTCCTCTGAAGCTGAGGGCATTTCTGGTCATAGATTCTATGTAACGCTTCCGCCACCACCAAAATTTGTCGAATCCCTTCTACCCGAAGTGCAGGCTGCCTTGGATGAAAATGTAAGGCAAGACGACCTCGAGGCCAGTCTCTATGACGATGACCTCGTTGAAGTAGATGAACTCGAGCAAGAAAGTGAACAGGATGACAGCGAAGATGACGATTACGCCTTTAACAACCTGCTTAGCTTTAATGACTAGGTCTTCCAATAGAAAGTGACGTACTTATCACCTCATAACTAAGCCCTTCGGGGCTTTTTTTATTGTCTAGCACGTGGTTTCTGATAGTCACCTCCTTAAATGTTGCGACAAAATAGTGCGAACGCCTTAATTTACCGTGTTTTTTGCACTTTGTAGAAGCTTTTGCTCAAACAAGAACACAGCTTGTTTTTCTGCTTCTACCTGGGGGTTTACATAGTGATGTGATGTTATTTGAATGTTTGCATGTCCTGCACGTTTTGAGGTTAGCTGAATACCTGCTACTTGCTCAAAGTGCGTTAGGTGGGTAGCTCTAAGACTGTACAGGGGATAGTCTGGAAGGTCTAGCTCTTTCTTAAGCTGTTTAAAGGCGATATTGGCAACGGTCCTAATATCTACAGGCTCGAGCATGTCATCAGTTAAAACAAGGTCATAGCTATTTGCTGGACTGTTTAGCTTATGGGTAGCCAGAAGATCAGCCAGAAAACTACCTATGACAATGGTCCGTCTAGACTTCTTAGTCTTAGGCTGTTCAAAACTCCAGCGAGACTTAGTAAACCTTGTGATGGTCTTCTCTACCCTGATAAAACCCTGATCTAGGTCAACATACTCCCAGGTAAGTCCTGCTACCTCACTGGGCCTTAGGCCAGCGAATAACATCAGGCAGTAAAACAGGTAGTACTCGGTAGCCTTAGCAGCTTCTAAAAGCCTTTCGATGTCAGTTTGGCTAAATGCCTTAGGTGGTTTTCTTTCTGTCCTCTTAGGCAGTTTGTAAAGGCTAGCAGGGTTACTAATTATTTTGCCATGTCTAACCGCATCTTCTAAGCAGCTTTTAAGGACCGTATGCGTATATTCAACGGTACGTCTTGCCCTACCAGCATCAAACATGTCATTACACAAAGCTTGAATGTCTGCCAACTTTAGTTTCTTTAATGGCGTATCACCAAACGCTTTTTGACAGGTTTTAAGTCTTGCCCGGTACTGTCTGATGGTTACAGCCCTGACACTATGCCTTAAGCCTTTTAGCCAGCTCTCAGCATGTTGATTAAATGTTTCGGTACTACGGTCTACCCTGCCAGTATCCTTAAGGGTAAGCAGTTCTCTTTTTACCCTTTGCGCTTCTCTTAAAGTGCCTTTAACTGTCTTGCTTTTATAGATGCGCTTAAAGTTGTCATCTAAACCCAGGTATGCCTTAACAAGGTACTTCTTACCCTTCTCGAGTTCTAAGATTGTGCCCTGATCTCTAGGCATTATTTTACCTTCCAGGGCTTTACCAAAAAACTTAGCGGATAGTGCGTCAACAGCGTCAACGGTGTCAACATTAGCCTTGTGTTTTTTCTTCTTCTGGTACTGGGAAGTCATCAGGTACAGCGACTAATTTTAGACCAAGCTCTTTAAATATAGCCTCCCAACTATCAGGTAAAACTGCCTCTTTTAGTTTCAGCATCCGGTTAATA
>JAGQHN010000062.1:0-5555 GCA_020431825.1 Trueperaceae bacterium
TTCTTCTCTCGCTACTAGGACCCCCCTATCAACAGCTTTATTCCTAATTTATTCAGAGGGGGGGCGGAAAGTCAGCTCAAAGTCACCATCTTGTAAAAATTCTTGTTCTCTGGCTTCCTTATCCAGGGCAAAAGGTTTCTGCGCTGGACGATCAGAAGGACTTATTTCCAGACTCGAGAGTAAACTGTAGGTTGCCTCATGAAAAGGATCGGGGCGGCTTGGGTCAGCAAAGACATTCCAGAGGAGAGCGACATAGCCCTTAGGTTTAACGATCTGGGCGAGTTTTTTGACTCGAGTCTCCGGGGCAAGCCAGTGAAAAGCGGTGGCAATAACAACCAGATCAAAAGGGGTTTCAAAGCTTGCCTCTTCGAAAGACTCATAGCGTATTTCAACGTTATTGGGAGTATTTTCAGCAAGAGCACCGAGAAGAGGGGCAAAGCGTTCATCTGGCTCGAGTAAAGTTAGCGGTGAAACTCCTGCCTTAATAAGCTCTCGACTAGCTAGGCCATTCCCTGCACCTATTTCAAGCGTTCTTGCGCCTGAGTAAAGTGCGTTTTGCTCTTTGAGAAGGCTAAATATCCAGCCTGGATAAGGTGGCCTAATAGCATCATAGCCTGCCGAGTTATGACCAAAAAGCCTTTTTCCATCACTTTCATTGATGAGGGTCATAGCTCGGTTTTTTATTACGCAGCTTTACTAGCCGAATAGCTCAGACTTAAGTCATTATCCTTAGCATCTACCTGGGCAGTACCACCGTTTTTGAGTGCGCCAAAAAGTAGCGCGTCAGACAGGGGTTTTTTCAGCTCATCCTGTATCACTCTGGCTAAGGGTCTTGCGCCATAAAGCGGGTCATACCCTTTTTCCGCCAGCAGTGCTTTGGCTGTTTCTGTAAGCTCGAGCTTCACTTTTCTTTCAGCCAGCTGAGCACTTAAGTCACGCAAGAATTTCTCCACGATATGAATCATGGTTTCTTTGGCAAGCGGGTTAAATGCAACAACGGCATCCAGGCGGTTTCTAAACTCAGGCGTGAACATGCGCTTTATGGCGGCTTCGCTTTCATGTACTCTCGAGCCTTCACCAAAACCAATCATAGTCTGGCTGGCTTCGGCTGCTCCGGCATTGGTTGTCATAATGATAATGACGCTGCGGAAATCGACCTGTTTGCCATTATGGTCGGTGAGTTTGCCGTAGTCCATGACCTGTAAAAGCAGGCTAAAGAGGTCTGGGTGGGCTTTCTCAATTTCATCCAGCAGTAAAACCGCATGAGGGTTTTGCGAGATGGCATCGGTGAGTAAACCACCCTGATCAAACCCTACATAACCTGGAGGCGCACCAATCAGTCTGGAAACCGTGTGCTTTTCCATATACTCACTCATGTCAAAGCGAATAAAGGAAATGCCTAAATGCTCGGCAAGTTGCTTGGAAAGCTCGGTTTTACCAACGCCTGTTGGCCCAGCAAAGAGGAAGTTGGCAATGGGCTTGTTGGGGTCGCGGAGACCACTCCTGGCCAGTTTAATGGCGCTGGCGACTTCGCCAACCGCTTTCTCCTGACCAAAAACGGTATGCGCCAGATCATCCTCGAGCGTTTCCAGCTTGCCACGGTCATCACTGGAAACAGCTTTGGGCGGGATGCGTGCCATGCGGGCAATGGTTGCCTCAATGTCATGAACACCCAGGCGTTTTTTACGTTTGGCTTTGGGCAAAATGGCTTGTGAGGCACCGGCTTCGTCAAGTACATCAATGGCGCTGTCAGGCAGGCGGCGGTCAGACAGGTGCCGCGAGGCCAGTTCTACTGCAGACTCGAGTGCCGAATCGGTATAGCTAAGCCCATGATGCTCCTCAAAGCGAGACTTCAGCCCTTTTAAAATTTTGACAGCATCATCGTGGGAGGGCTCGAGCACATCAATCTTTTGAAAGCGGCGGTACAGCGCACGGTCTTTTTCAATAATTTTGTATTCCTGATAGGTGGTCGCACCGATGGTTTTTAAACCTTTGCCCAGCGCAGGTTTTAGCATGTTGCTGGCGTCCATGGCGCCACCTGAAACTGCACCGGCGCCCACCACGGTATGAATCTCATCGATAAAGAGAATGGCTCCGGGCTGTTCCTCGAGCTCTTTGAGCACCGCTTTTAAGCGCTCTTCAAAGTCACCACGGTAGCGGGTTCCTGCCAGCAGGCTGCCCATATCTAAGGCATAGACCTGACCTTTTTTAAGGGTTTCTGGCACATTCCCATCAATAATTCTTTGCGCCAGTCCTTCGACTATAGCGGTCTTGCCCACGCCAGGGTCACCAACCAGAAGAGGGTTGTTCTTTTGCCTGCGAGATAAGATTTGCAGGGTACGCTCGAGCTCTGCGTCTCGCCCAATCAAGGGGTCAAGTTTGCCTGCAGCGGCTTCCGACGTTAAGTTTTGACAGTACGCCTCTAAAGGATTTTGTGAAACTTCGACGGCGTCTCCCGCTGGGCCATTAGGAAAGGCTCCGTCGGAACGACCCTTGGCTTTTGAGGTATCTATGGCTAAGCCATTGGCCAGTGTCGAGGTGACATCTAGCTTGGTCATGCCGTAGCGCTCTAAGAGCAGGCAAGCCTGGGTCATAGGCTCATCAAAAATAGCGGCTAGCGCATTGCCCCCATGGGCTTCGGAGCGGCCTGCCGCTTGCATCTGGTACTCAGCTCGCTGAATGACTCGCTCAAAGGAAATCGTGGCAGTCGTTTCCACTTCAAAAATATCATCGAGTTCGTCAGGGATTTCCTCGAGTGTGTCAAGCATAAGCAAAAGCTCAGTTCTGAGTGCCTCGGTTTCGGTGTACTTATTCAGGATGGGACCCGCTTCGGGGTCATCCAGTAAAGCGTAAAGCAAGTGTTCTAGCGCAACATATTCATGCCGACGTTCACGCGCCAGATTTACTGCGTTATAAATGGTTTCTCGTAAATTTTGTGACAGCATCGTTGCAGTTAGCCTTTCAACGACCCCGAATGCTATGGGTCAGTCACTAAATACTAGCGGTCAGCGCAAAACTGTCCCGTAAGGTAGCTACCTAAAGGGCAAGGGAAAGGGAAAAGTAATAAGTGGAAAGTTAAGAAAGACCAAATAAATGACGCATTTCAGTTATGGTTTTTGGTAGCTCGAGCCTATAAAAAAAAGAGACTAAATAGAACCTACGCTGGACGTGCTTTACGAGATTGAAAAAGATTAAGATTCTGGTAAATCCAAAAAGATGCCGTAGGGAGGAGGACCAAACTCGTTGACATAATCAAATTTGATGTTTATAGCTTCTTTGCTAAAGTAAGCTGCCTCGATTAAGGCTTTAACAGCATGTCTAGGACGGTCAATCATACTAAAGAATAAGGATAAACCCTTACCCTGTGCTGGCAGGATGTAATAGTTGCTATGAAAGTAAAGAACAGGGGCTTTGCCAATTAACTTCACTTCACTCCACTTCATAAAGGCTGGTTTCATTAACCGCCGTACATAAACGCCTTCCAAGGAGATGACGTATTTTTGTGCGAGGTTGGATAATGCCACATATAAACTACCCACTCCGAGAATCAATGTGAATAACAGACCCCCAATAAGGTTTCCTATTGAAACAGCTTTGGTGGGATTAAATTGATTAAAGATGATTATTCCAAATCCAATTAAAAGCCAACCAGAAACAACGAAAAAGATTACAGCTACTAAATAGGATAGAATTCCTTTTTTTACTGTGTAAGTTTGCATTTGGTTAATATATCCAATCTGATTTGCGATCAGTAATTCCAACCCAAACCCAGCCAATCTTGCCCAAATAATTCCTCTTGCTGAACAGCCCAATCAGCAATGGCTGATCCGCCAATACCTAGAACTACTATGCCAACAGCACAGACTGGTAAGAGTGGTCCACATGCTGGAGAAACAGATGCGGCAGTTGACAGTACTGTAGTTAAACAGCGAATTAGGGCGCACTTTGAGTACCAGCAAAAACTAAAGGAATGGAAGGTTAAAGCAACAGAGGCTCGAGCTAGCAAAAAAGATTAATCTTAAAGCTGTCCTAGCCCTAGCCCTTCATCTTGAGCGGCAGCAGCTAAATCCTTATCTAAAGTGACCATCTGCAATTTAGCCAACTTCGCAACGGCTAGATGCAATGCGTCGGCACTCCGCAGCTTTCTCTTTAAAGCTTGCAAGCAGCGCTCCGCTTCAAAAAAGTGAGTCTGGTTAAGGCTAAGTTGCATGTAAAAGCCAGAAGCACAGTGAGCTTTAAAGGTCTTTAAAATTTGCTGAGCGAGCGCTTCAGAAATAGCTCCTCGTCTGACCTGAATGCCCAGTGCCGAGGTCATTTCTACCTTTGCCCAATCACTTAGGTAGAGTTGACCTGCATGCTGCCTGATGAAGCTAGTGGCTCTGGCACTATGAGCATCTGGGTGATAAAAGCTCATGAGCACGCTGGTATCCAGATAGTTCAATAGCGTGCCTCAGAACGTTCTATAAGTACAGGGTTTTCATTTACATCATGCGCCTCAGTAACTGCGCTTCTCAGTTGGGCTGCGTCCTGTAAAACTTTTTCCAGGTCAAGAGGAGCATGTTCGGGTACGAGTCGAGCAATGACCTTGCCATTTCGGGTTATTTGGATTTCTTGCCCCGCTTCAACCTGATCAAGCAAGCGACTTAGGCTTTGTCTGGCTTCTCTTACATTTACTTCTAACATGCTTTCTCCAAAACGTAGTCACGTATAGTGTACACATTTCGATTAGCTATTTCTATCGTAACAATTACTGATTCAAGCAAAAGAAACGATGATATTTAAAAATTAAGGTCGAAAGGTTTCCTAATCTTACTCAGGCTCGAGTGTCACTCTTAGCGGATAACCTTCTTTTTTCGCTTCTCTTAAAACCTGATGATACTTGGTCTCAGCCTCTTCAAAGGGGTAGACCCCGGCTATACTTACACCTTTCTGGTGGGCCTCGAGCATAATCACATTAGCCTCAGCATCTGACTTTCTAAAAAAGCGTTTTAAGACATAGAGCACAAAGTCCATGGGGGTGTAGTCATCATTGAGTAAGAGAACCTTATAGTTGGGCGGCGTATCTAATTTGGTTTTGGTCTTGGTGGTAGTTTCTACACTCATAGCTTATTCGGGTTCAACGGTTGCTCTAAACGGGTGCCCTTCCTTACGGGCTGATCTAATGACCTGATTGGCTTTGGTTTCAGCAATTTCGTATTCGTAAACGCCTGCTAGCGTTACGCCCTTTTGATGCACTTCTAAAGTCTGGCGATTTGCCTCTTCTTCGGTCTTGCTAAAATAGCGCATCAAAACATAAACCACAAAGTCCCAGGTGGTGTAGTCATCATTCAGTAAAAGGACTTTATAAAGAGGGGGTTTGGCGGTTTTGGTAGAGGTTTTGGTTTTGGTAAGGGTTCCGCCAGCTGACTCGCTCATAAAAATTATGATAGCAAGGCTTTGGCAAAAGCTTGATAATGTATTAAACGTTTGCAGGCTCCAGGGCAAGTTTTTGTCTTGAAAATTTGCCCGAGCAGAGCGAGTACGGACAAAAACTGGCGTTTGCGAAGGATAAAACC
>JAGQHN010000062.1:5654-7820 GCA_020431825.1 Trueperaceae bacterium
GCTGGTCTGAAAGTCGTCATGTGTACCCCTACTGCCACCCCACCCAAGTGGCTGATTGACAAATATGATGATGTTTTGCAGCTAGATGAACAGGGTAGACCGCGCAAGTTTGGTTCGCGCAGGCATTACTGTTTTAACTCGGCGACTTATCTCGAAGAGACTCGGCGCATTGTGAATCTCATGGCTGAGCGCTACGGTAAACATGAGGCAGTAGGCGCCTGGCAGACTGACAATGAATATGGTTGCCATGACACCGTGCGCTGCTACTGTCCTAACTGTCAGCGTGCGTTTAGAACTTGGCTCGAGCAAAAATATGGCTCTATACATGCGCTAAACGAAGCCTGGTGGAATGTTTTCTGGAGCATGGAGTATAACGACTTTTCACAAATAGAGCTGCCCAATCTAACCACCACCGAAGCTAACCCCAGTCACAGTTTAGACTTTTACCGTTTTTCCTCTGACTCGGTGATTGGCTACAACGAGCTCCAGTGTGAGCTGATTCGCAGATCCTCGAGCTACCCCATCAGTCACAATGTCATGCTTTATTTTGGGGCTTTCGATCACTTTAAACTGGCAAAAGATCTTGATTTTGTCACCTGGGATAACTACCCCTTAGGGATGCTCGAGCAAAGCCCTCTCCCTGACGAGGTCAAGGCTCATTTCCTGCGTACCGGACATCCTGACTTAATCAGCCTGATTCACGACCTTTATTACGGGCTTAAAGATCAGCCCTTCTGGGTTATGGAGCAGCAGCCCGGTCAGGTTAACTGGGCACCTTCCAACCCTATTCCTGCTAAAGGGGCTGTGCGCCTGTGGTCGCATCAGGCTTTTGGTCACGGAGCAGATGTGGTGTCTTACTTCCGCTGGCGGGCTGCGGTCGGTGCACAAGAGCTTATGCATGCGGGCCTAAACCGGCATGATGGCACGGCTGACAGGGCCACAACTGAAGCCAGGCAGGTTGCCGGTGAGCTTAAGGCCATTGGCCAGAAAAAGGCTGAGGTTGCGCTTCTTTTTGACTATGAAAATCTCTGGGCTACAGATTTGCAAAAACATGCCGCGGGCTGGTCTTACTGGGCACTGATGCTCAGCTATTATCAGGCACTCCGCTCCCTTGGGCTAGATCTTACGTTTGTTCATCCAAGATCAGACTTGAGCAGTTATAAGCTGGTTTTAGCCCCAGCCTTATTTCTGCTGGATGATGCTTTGGCCAGTCATCTCGAAACGTATGTCAGTCAGGGTGGGTACCTGGTGATGGGGCCGAGAAGTGGTTTTAAGACCCTGAGCAATGTTGCTCAAACTCCTGCCCCTGGACCTTTGCAGAAGCTGATGGGACTCACGGTTAATAATGTCGATGCACTACGTCCAGGCATCAGCGAGACCATAAGTCGTGAAGGGGAAAAGCTCGAGTATCATACCTGGGCTGATCTTTACCGCCCGACAACCGCAGAAACGCTGGCCACTTACGACAACCCCGCTTATGAAGGCGCAGCCGCTGTTTGCCGCCAGCCTTTTGGAAAGGGGGCTTGCTTAAGTATTGGTATGTGGGCAGCGCCCGAAGTTTTAAAGGTCTTCTTAAAACCTGTCCTGGAAAGCTTGTCTATCGAAATTCAGGAGTTACCAGAAGGCATTCGTTTGGCCCGGCGCGAGGGCCGCAGTTATCTCTATAACTTTAACCCGTATGAGCTAGGGCTCGAGCTTGAAGGTTTTGATGCCACCATTCAGGCTTTTGCTGTACAGTTTAAAGATACTTAGAAGACGCTTTACGGGCAGGGTTTCTCAGCAGTTTATGAATCCTGCCCTTATTTTCTTTACATGCTTCTTTGTTATGCTTTTTAGAGTAAATATGGCTTTACATGGGCATATACCTGAAAATGAGAGAAAAGATGACATCTTTTTGGGTGACTTTTGTAAGATAGCAATAGTTTAGTCTAGGAGTTGACATGAAAAAACAAATCTTTTCATTACTGCTTATCCTGCTTGTCGGTTTTGGCTTTGCTCAGTCAGATAATCCGGTTGCTGTCAGGCTCGAGATTTATGTGGTAAGTACGGTAAACGGTCAGGAAGAATTCAAAGAGTCCACTACGGCTCGCCCAGGTCAGGTCGTAGAGTACCGGCTTTATGCGACCAATAATGGTGATACAACCCTGCCTCCAGGTTCAGTTACGA
>JAGQHN010000062.1:7917-15839 GCA_020431825.1 Trueperaceae bacterium
AGGTGCTGAACAGGAATTTGTTTATCGGGTGACAGTAGATAAAGAAAACTAGGTCTTGCTACCAACTATTCTAAGCTCCCAGATGGGAGCTATTTTTATGCTCTAGCAGTTCAGGCACAATAGCAGTTCAGGAACAAAATACTGCTTTTTCTTAGTTCTTTATTTTTGCTCGACTAGCTCGAGCATTAGAATGCTGCAGTATTTCAGGGTTAAAAAGCTATCATTTTGAGGCTTACGCCAGGATTATCGGTGTAATTTTGCTAGAGAATCTGATGCTATTTAACAACAACTGGAAAAATAGCGTTACAAACTTTAATCATGACAAAAAAACGAAAGGCCGAGAGGGCATTCGGCCTTTCTTGGAGGGGTCACGTGTCTCTAGGAGGTGTTAATCTAGTGCCCTGCTACCACCACTATAAAGCAATTGCCTTAGATATGTGTAAGCTGATTGTGAGGACTGTGAGGTAAAAAACAAGGGTAAACAAAAGCCCAAAGTGTCTGATGGTTTTGAGAAAAAGGCAAAAGCAACATTCTGCGTGAAAATCCAAGGATACGATAAAGCTATGTCAAAGACCTTACTGGCTATTTTTGCTCACCCAGATGATGAAGCTTTTGGTAATGGGGGTACCTTAACGCACTACGCTAAACAGGGAGTAAATGTTCAACTAATCTGCGCGACTCGAGGCGAATCAGGCAAGATTACTGACCCAGAGATTGACCCTGATGTGGATAAAGGCAAATTGCGCGAAGAAGAACTCAAGACGGCTTGCAAAGCTATGGGCATTGAAGCTCCCATCTTTCTTGGTTTTCATGACTCGGGTCGGCATGAACGCACTCAGCATGGCAATAATAAGGCTCTTATGAATGTTGACGAATTCGAGATTGAACGGGCTATCTTAAAGCATATTGCCCAAATTCAACCTGAGGTCATGATTAGCTTTGATCCTCACGGGATTTATGGTCATGTTGATCATATAAAAGTTCACCGTGCAGCAACGGCGGCTTTCTGGTCAGCGGATAGTGTGATGAACCCGGCACCCACGAGGTTGTTTTACAGTGCTATGTCAAGTGAGCGTATGCGCATTATGCAGGCTGCCCGGCCCAATTCGCCCCTGTCCAATTTGGATGCAGGTATTTACGGAGTAGCAGAGTCGTCCTTTGCTGCTGTTATGGATGTATCGGCGTATAAAGCCGAAAAAGAAGCTGCTATAAAAGCACACCGTTCTCAGGTTGGGCCTCAGTCGTCTTTTGCTAATGCTACCGCCAGTACCGAAGAGAATAATGCCTGGCTCGAGATGTTTCAGCGTGAAACCTTTACCCTGGGCGGCTTAAGAGGAAGTTTTCCAGCTATGCCTGTTGACGACCTATTTGCTTCTCATGAGAAATAAGAATTTTGTAACAGTCTAGGGGGTAGACTTAGATCAGCTCAAACGAGCTACCTCGAAGGCTTAGAGACTTACCTACACGTTGGGCGCTTATGGTAAGTGGAGCTAGTAGCGCAACCGGTCGAGGACGTCAACTTACGTCATCTTTTGCATCTTCTTGCATTCTTTATTCCCCGACCGGACAACGTGAACTTTTCGAGCCAGGTGCTTAGTCAGCGTCTTCTTAGCGTCGTGCATTGCATTTTCTTAGCATCCACATCGTCTTGACTCTGTCTTACAAGTTCTCTTGCTTCTTCTTGCTTCTTCTTAGCATCCTCTTTCGGCTAAGCACCTTTTTTCTTACCTAACAAATAGTAGCTGCCACCAAGCAGCTACTATTTTTGCTTATTTAGGCTTGAAGCGAGCTGGCGGGGCTTTGCAACAAGTTGCCTTGCAAGTACAGCGTCTGAGTGGGAAAGGCAAATTCTATGCCCTCTTCGCCAAAGCGCTCTAGCAGCTCGAGGTTGATCGCCTGCTGCGTATCCATATAAAGCGCGTAGTCAGGCTTAAGCATGTAATACACTGTTTCAAAATTTAGGGAAAAATCAGCAAAGGTTGAAAAATGGGAGCGGTCAAAACGCGTACTTCCCTGGTTTTCGATTGCATTTTTGATTATTTCGGGAATCATTTTGAGTTTTTCAGTCGGGGTGTCATAGGTAACGCCCAGAGTAAAAGCAATGCGCCGCTCTTGCATCCTTTTATAATTGCGAATGCGGCTGACCATCATGTCGTTGTTGGCAAAGACCAGTTGCTCGCCTGAGAGGCTGCGTAAGCGAGTGCTTCTTAGGCCGATATTTTCAACCGTTCCAGAAAATTCACCAATCACGATAAAGTCGCCAATTTCAAAAGGCTTATCAATCACGATAGAGAGTGAGCTAAACAGGTCGCCCAGAATGTTTTGTACGGCCAGCGCTACCGCAATACTTGTCACCCCAAGCCCAGCAACCAGAGTTGTGATATTGATACCAAGATTGTCGAGGGCAAAAAGAATTAGTAAACTAAAGAGGACGAGTCGGGCGATGAAGTTTATCGCTGATAAAGTTGTGCGGGTACTGCTACTCGAGTCCTCCCGGGAACTGTAATACTCAATGCTTCTGCGAATGGCATAGTTACCCCAAAGTGCGGCCTGAGCCAGTAGCAAAAGCGTGATGCCCTGATTAATGAGGCGGCTAACTCCCTCATCAAACTCGAGCAGGGTAGACCCAACGTAAAGGGCCAGACCAAAGAAGAAGAAACTGCGGGTGGTGCTGAGCAGGCCTGTTATCAGGTCATCAAAATAAACTGCACTCCTTTGAGCAAGTCGGTTGATACGACCACGGAATATTCGCCGAATAATACGCAGCAGGGTAAAAACCAGCACTGCCACCACAAGAGCGATAAGCCAGCGCAACGCGGTATTGCCCAAAATCTCGTAGTTAAGAAGGTCTTGAAAATTCATGCGTCTCCTTTGGTATAGGAAGTATTTTTACCAAAGCCCAAGAACGATGTTCTCAAGGTTTGATTTTAGATACTTATGACAGATGTCAGGGTCACAAAATGACGCCTGGCACTAGGGACAAGCCCCAAAACGTTCCATACTTACCATACAGAAAAGCCACAGACCAGGAGGATTTTCTCATGTCAAAGTTAGCCACAACCGTCGCTGAATTAAAAAATGTCAGTAAAACCTATGCTCAGGTAGAAGCGCTAAAAAAGGTAGATTTAAGCATTTACTCAGGCGAAGTACTTGCCTTACTGGGCCCAAATGGTGCGGGTAAAACCACAGCCATAAGCCTGCTTCTGGGGTTACTAAGACCCAGTCAGGGCAAAGCATTGCTCTTTGGCGAAAACCCCCAGTCTCGAGCCGCGCGGAGTCGGGTTGGAGTTATGCTTCAGATTTCAGGTATCCCTGAGACCTTAAAGGTCAAAGAGCATATTGAGCTGTTTAGCAGCTATTATCCCCAGCCCTTAGGCATGGCTGAATTGCTCGAGCTTTCCGGACTCACAGGTTTGGAAAATCGCTGGTATGGCAAGCTCTCGGGTGGGCAAAAGCAGCGCCTTCATTTGGCCCTTGCCATGTGTGGTAACCCGGATCTGGTCTTTTTAGATGAGCCTACCACAGGTCTTGACATTGCCACCCGCCGTGCACTTTGGGAGCAGGTACGGGGCTTTATTGATTCAGGCAGAACCGTTGTTTTAACCACCCACTATCTCGAAGAGGCCGATGCTTTAGCTGATCGGATAGTACTTATCAATCAGGGACAGATCATTGCGGAAGGTAGCCCAACCGAGATAAAAGCCCAAACCTCCGGACGCCGTATTCGCTTGCAGACCAGCTTAAAACCTGAAGATGTTAAGGCCATTCCGGGAGTGACCAATGTTAAACAAGATGGTGCAGCACTCGAGATTTTTGCGAACAATGCCGAGCAAGTTGTGCTGAAGTTATTAAACCGTGATCAGCAAGCTTCTGCCCTCGAAGTTTCAACGGCAGGCCTAGAAGATGCCTTTTTGGCACTAACCGAAGAAAGGAAAGCCGCATGACCAGCCGACATTTAGCTACCCCCCAGAGCAGAAATACCTTTAAGATGTACTGGCTCGAGGCCAAGTATGAACTCTTTAAATCCTTGCGCCTGCCGATTTTTGCGATCTCGAGCCTGACCTTTCCGGTCCTGTTTTATCTGTTTTTTGGCATTACCTTTGGTCAGGGAAGTTTTGGTGATGTTTCCGTAGCCACTTATTATCTGGCAACTTACGGCACCTTTGGGGTGATCGGTACTGCGCTTTTTGGTTTTGGAGCGGGCGTTGCCTCTGAGCGTGGTCAGGGCTGGATGCGGTTAAAGCGCGCCTCACCAATGCCGCCTCTCTCTTACTTTGTTGCCAAACTCTTTATGGCCGCTGTTTTTAGTACCCTGATCTATTTGCTGCTTCTGATTATTGGCCTTACCCTGGGTGACGTGAGCCTGAGCTTGACTCAGATGCTGGGTCTTTGGGGCATCCTGGTTTTAGGTACCTTGCCTTTTGCCGCCCTGGGTTTGACGATTGGGTACGCAGTTGGCCCTAACTCGGCACCTGCTGTCGTGAATCTGGTGTATTTGCCTATGGCCTTTGCCTCAGGGCTCTGGATACCGATTGAGGCCTTGCCCAAGTTTATGCAGCATCTGGCACCCTTTTTAGCTCCCTATCATCTGGCGCAACTGGCTCTAAACGCTATCGGTGCAGGCAGCAATGCCTCAAACGGCGTGCATATTCTGGTATTACTGATTTACATGCTTGTTTTTTTGATTCTGGCTATTATCTTATATCGCCGCGATGAAGGTAAGACCTTTGGTTAAACGCCTAAGTAGCGTCCTGGTAAATACGCTTTGCGTTAAATTTGCCAGGGCATTTGTACGAAGGGTGAGTGCAAGCGGATGGACAAGAGGTCTCAGGAGCTTGCCGTCTTAGTATGGAGCTACTGTTTACAGGAAAAATAGGTCAGAATTGTGCTTTGCACCCATCCGCATTCCTTTTTAAACTAAACTGGTCTAACGCTCGAGGACAGAACTGTGAAAGACTTTATTAAAACCTTTTCCCCCAGACGAATTGGCTGGCAACCCTATATTTATCTCATCTATCTAGTTTTTTTATTTTTTCAGCCTTTCTTTAACCCTGATAGCCGCTGGTGGGAGTTCCCGGTCATTGGTGTGCTCATCTTACTCTTTATTCCCCTTTACTTCTGGACAGGTTCACAACGTGGCAGCAGGGGTTTGCTTGGTCTGGCAGCTATTTGCCTCTTGGGCATACTGGGTATGCAAGTAAACTCAGGGTCTACTGTCTTCTTTATCTACGCGGCTGCTCTGGCTGGGGTCGTTAGTCATTTCAGGCGGGCTGTGCAGCTTTTGGTTGCTGTTGAAGCGCTGGTTCTACTCACGTCATTCTTTTCCCCCATTCCCATGCCTTACCGTATCTGGGCGTTTGCCCCGGCTTTTATTTTGGTACCCATGATTGGTTTTCTTAATCTTTTTGAAGTAGAAAAGAGCCGCTCCAATGCCAAATTGCGCATGGCCCAGGAGGAACTCGAGCATCTTGCTACCATTGCCGAGCGTGAGCGTATTGCCAGAGATTTGCATGACCTTTTAGGGCATACCTTAAGCATGATTACCCTGAAGAGTGAACTGGCCGCCAAACTCATTGACAAGCATCCTGACAAAGCCAAGGCTGAGATGACCGAGGTCGAGCGCATCTCGAGAGAAACCTTAAGCGAGGTGCGCTCTGCCGTGACGGGCTTCCGGCAAAAAGGCTTTATGGCAGAGCTTGCCAGTGCCAAGCTAGCCCTCGAGTCTGCTGGGGTAAGTTTTGCCTTCAAGGGTGATGTCAGTCTCTTAAACGCACTGCAGGAAAGTACGCTTAGCCTGGTTTTACGAGAGGCGGTGACCAATGTGATTCGTCACTCTGGCGCTACGCGCTGCTTTGCTGAGTTAAGCAGCGATGACAAATCGGTACAGCTAGAAATTAGTGATAATGGTAAAGGTTTTGCTGGGACGAAGGGTAATGGTTTAAGCGGTATTGAAGAAAGAATCAGGCTACTGGGCGGAGAGCTCGAGCTTTCTGGAATGAAAGGAATGAGGCTTAAAATTAGTTTCCCTAAAGAAATGAGGCGTCTTGACTTGCCGGTCTCAACCCAACTTGGTCTGGAGGCCTCATGATAAGAGTAGTCATAGCTGAAGATCAGGGGATGGTCTTGGGGGCGCTGGCGGCCTTACTCGAGCTAGAAGGTGATATCGAGGTGGTGGCTCAGGCCAGTGACGGTGAAGCTGCTTTGCAGGCTGTCAAAGACCATTCTCCTGATATCTTAATTACTGACATAGAAATGCCCAGAATGACCGGGCTCGAGCTGGCTCAGGCTGTAAAACGGGAGAAGCTGAATTGTAAGCTGATTATTCTGACGACCTTTGCTCGCGCTGGTTATTTGCGCCGCGCCTTAGAGTCAGGGGCCTCAGGCTATCTTTTAAAAGATGCTCCTGCCAGTGAGCTGGCTGAAGCCATTCGCCGGGTGCATCTGGGTGGGCGGGCTATAGACCCGGAACTGGCTACCGAAGCCTGGACCGAGCCTGACCCTCTCACCGACCGAGAGCGGCAGGTGCTGCGCTTTGCTGCTGAGGGCAAAACCAGTGGTGATATTGCTGAGCAAATGGGTTTGTCAGACGGCACTGTCCGTAATTATTTGTCTGAAGCTATATCTAAACTTGGGGTAAGTAACCGCATTGAGGCGGCAAGGCTAGCGCGGGAAAAAGGCTGGCTATAAAGAAAAAGCTGAGGTTTTTGACCTCAGCTTTCATTTAGAAAAAAATGTGACTTATTGCTTGAGTCTTGTCCAGAGTCTGGTGGCCAAGTCGTTATACTCAGGTGGGCAGGTCAGGGCAAACTGAATATTGGCATCGGCTGGAGGCACGACTTCAGGCGCATCTTTAAGCGCTGCATCCATAAAGGTATCAGAGCCGACAACACCGTTTGAGTAACCTGCAAAGTTTGACTGCATAGCTGCATTTTCTGGTTGCATAAACCAGTTGATAAAGCTAAGGGCAGCTTCTTTATTGGGGGCGCCTTTGGCGATGGCCAGATTATCCATCCAGCCAGAAGCACCTTCAACAGGATAGGCATACTGGGCACTTGGGCGTTCTTTACGGACGCGTAAACTGGCACCATTCCAGTAGGTGCTCATGTCATATTCGCCCGCGATCATACTTTCTAAAATGCCTTCTGAGGTATAGGTCTTGACATAGGGTCTTTGCGCCTCGAGCAAGTCCAGCATTTTGCTAAAGGCTTCAGGATCGGTGGTGCAGGTTTCGTAGCCCAGGTAGCGCAAGGCCATAGGTAAAACTTCATCCCAGGAATCAAAAATATTGATTTTACCCTGCAATTCTGCCGGGGGGTTAAAAAGAACTTCGTAAGTATTTATGTCGCCACCATAAACATTGGTATCGACAATAAAGGAAGTGCTTCCCCACTGCCAGGGAACGGTATAAACATTGCCGGGGTCCCAGGCAGGGCTTTGCCAGCGTGGGTCGAGGTTGCTATAGTTTTCCATTTCACTGGCATTGATTGGCTCGAGTAAACCCTCTTCTAAAAAGATAGGGACAAAGTTGTGGGTGGGGACCACCAGATCATAGCCAGTGTTACCACTTTTAAGTTTGGCAAGAAGGGTTTCATTTGAATCAAAGGTATCTAAAACGACTTTAATGCCAGTTTCTTCAGTGAATTTGGCTAGCATCTCTTCACTGGTATAACCTGACCAGTTGTAGAAATGCAGCTCACCTTGCGCGATTACGCTGGTGCAAAGAACCAAAACAAAAAGAGCCAATAGTTTTTTCATGCTTTCCTCCTTAAAGGCAGTCTATCATTATAATGATAGACTGCCTTTACTCGTACCTAAAATAGGGTATGACAAAACTTTCAGGAGCAAATCATTGTCTCCGGCCAATGACAAAAGATAAAAAGACAAAGATCACTGAGATGGCTAACATGAGGCTCGAGATGGCA
>JAGQHN010000062.1:15936-19882 GCA_020431825.1 Trueperaceae bacterium
CATTGACTTCGGGTGTCACGCCTACACGAACCAGACCATAGATATAAAGAGGGAGCGTTGTTGTGCCAGCTTCAGCCACAAAAAGTGTAATGATGAAGTCATCCATAGAGATGATAAAGGCCAGAATTGCCCCCGACAGAATACCCGGAATCAGTAACGGTAAGGTCACGCGTCTAAAGGTGCGCCAGTCGTTGGCGTAGAGGTCGTGCGCCGCTTGCTCGAGGCTGCTATCCATGCTCTGCAAACGTGCTGAAATTGGCAAATAGGCAAAAGGAATACAAAAAACACAGTGGGCAATAATCACCTTGCCTACGCCAAGCGATACCCCAAGGGCAGTGAATAGGGCGAGTGTTGCCACGGCCGTTACAATTTCAGGAATCATAAGGGGAGTCATGAGGGTTGCCGAGGCGACATTTTTCCCCCTAAATTTTCCTCCTCTGACCAGCGTCAAAGCTGCTAAGGTCGCAATGACGGTAGCAACAACCGTAGCAATACTGGCTACAAGCAAACTGGTTAAGGCAGCCCGTCTTATAGGTTCACTGCGGAACACTTCTCCGTACCAGTGAAAAGAAAACCCCTCCCAGATGGTTACGGTGCGGTTTGCATTAAAGGAAAATATAATCAGGACGATAAGGGGTAAATAAAGATAAAGAAAAACCAGAAAGGTCCAGGCACCAAAACCGGGGAGCTGTCCGACTTTGAAATCCCCTCTGTTCCTCCTTTGAGGAAGGGGGGAAATGGTACGGTTTTTACCTCTCGGAGGATTCATATCAAATTCCCATCGCGCTGAGCCGGGCTACGAGCGTAGATGAGCAGGGCAATCAAAACAAAGGATAGCAGCACCAGAGACATAGCCGCTCCAAAAGGCCAGTTTCGGCTGGCACCAAATTGCATTTGAATGAGACTTCCGAGCATCAGGTTTTTACCGCCGCCTAAAAGCTGCGGCGTAATAAAAGCACCAAGGGCAGGGATAAAAACTAAAATGCAGCCAGCAATAATTCCGGGGAGTGCCAGGGGTAAAGAAACACGTCTGAAAACGCGCCAGCGGTTGGCGTAGAGGTCATGGGCAGCCTCGAGCAATTTCATATCCAGCTTTTCCATGCTGGCGTAAAGCGGTAAAACCATAAACGGTAAGTAACTGTAGACCAGCCCGAGCAGTACGGCGCCATTGGTATAAAGCAGAGTGATAGGACTGTCAATCAAATGAATGCGCTGAAGCAGACCGTTGATGAGGCCAGTGTCGCGCAAAATCAAAATCCAGCAGTAAGTACGAATTAGCAAATTGGTCCAGAAGGGAATGGTGACCAGCAGGACCAGAGTGTTTTTGCGACTCTCAGGTTGTCTGGCAATGTAATAGGCGACGGGCAGCGCGGCCACCAGACTCAGTAGGGTCGAGAGTAAAGCTAGCCAGACCGAGCGCCAGAAAATCTTGAGATTTACCGTGCTGAAGAGCAGGGTGTCATCAAAGTCGCGTTCGAAGAGGAGTTGCTTGTAGGCTTCGGTGGAAAACTGAGGTTCAACGCCGCCGTAAGGGTCTTTGGCCAAAAAGGAATAAACAATGACAATCAAAATGGGTACAACCATAAACAGGCCAATGACCAGCAGGGCAGGGCTTAAGCCTAGCCAGCGTTTGATTGTTGCCGAGCGCATCATCCCTGAATCACCCTGGCTGCGTTCGGGGCAATATCCAGCGAAACCGCATCGCCCACTTTGAAACGGGCCGAGCCCATAAGGCCATTCTGATCGCGTACCTCGAGTTCGGGACCAGCCTCGAGCTTAACGGTATAGCTCGTATCAGTTCCCAGGTACATTGTGTCAAGGATTTTTCCGTTGATTCCCCCATTAAGCTGCGCTTTAAGAGCGATTTTCTCAGGGCGTAGGACAAGCGTAACCCTTTCACCAACACTATGACGATCTGAAGTTTCAAGCTCGAGCCTGGATCCTGCTACTTCAACCTC
This sequence comes from Trueperaceae bacterium, assembly GCA_020431825.1. Lineage (GTDB taxonomy): Bacteria > Deinococcota > Deinococci > Deinococcales > Trueperaceae > JAHEBB01. The sequence goes on from JAGQHN010000062.1 coordinate 17,895, forward strand.
TACCTTGCTGCCACTCATACCTGCAATTTGACCCTCTAAAAAATTACTGCGACCAATAAAATCAGCCACAAAGCGGTTAACGGGCAGCTCGTAAATCTCGGTAGGGCTACCAACCTGTTGCACCAGCCCATTGCTCATAACAGCAATGCGGTCACTCATAGTCAGGGCTTCTTCCTGATCGTGGGTGACAAAAATAAAAGTGACGCCCGTTTCGCGTTGCAGGGTTTTAAGTTCACTGCGCATAGCATGACGAAGTTTTAAATCAAGGGCTGATAGGGGTTCATCTAGCAGCAGAACTTTAGGATGTGGTGCCAGCGCCCGGGCAAGGGCAATACGCTGCTGCTGACCGCCTGAAAGCTGTGCTGGCTTACGAGAGGCAAACTCGGGCATTTTGACCAGTTCTAACATTTGTCCAACCCGGCTGCTTATTTCACTTTTGGATTTTCCCAACATCTCGAGGCCAAAAGCAACATTGTCAAATACTGTCATATGGGGGAACAAAGCATACTGCTGAAATACGGTATTCACCGGGCGTTCATGAGGGCTCAAGCGCTCAATGCGCTGACCAAAGAGCAAAATTTCCCCCTCACTGGCTTGTTCGAACCCGGCAATCAGCCTGAGTAGCGTGGTCTTTCCGCAGCCTGAAGGCCCCAGCAGGGTAAAAAACTCATTATCCAGGATGTTTAAACTCACCCCATCTAAAGCAGTAACAGGATGGGCACTACCTGCATTAAACACTTTTCTTACCGAGCGAATGTCTACAGCGGTATCGGTCATGGTTGCTGGCTTGCCTCCTGGCTTGAACATGGTTATGCGGATGCTTTTAACTGGTCAGCAAAAGTTGTCATAGTATTACCAAAACTTGGCTAATCCTGCAAATGTGTACTCACTTAAAGGGCAGAATGCACCAGTTTTCCGTCCATCATGGTCAGATTTGCCTGAACTTTATCTAGCTGCCCAGGCTCGAGCCCAAAGACATCTTCGGACAGCAGGACAATATCGGCCATATAACCCACTTTGAGCTGACCTTTTGTGCCTTCTTTAAATTCGGTATAGGCTCCGTCTTTGGTGTAGCCTGCAATCACTTCATGAAGGCTTTGCTTATAGTGCCTACTGCCTTCACTGCCCCAGGGATGGCGGTTAAAGGCAGCGTACCAGCTCAAAAAAGGGTCCATACTTACCACTGACCAGTCACTGCCCAGGGCCATGTGTGCCCCAGCATCGCGCAAACGCCTGAAGGCAAAAGCGTAGGACCATTCCTGTTCATGAACATGTTTGAGCCAGAGATCAGCATCCTGAGTATTTAAGGGTGCATGGAGGGTTTGCATACTGGCAATCACACCCAGTTCTTTAAATCTGGGAATGTCTGAAGGGTCAATCACTTCAATATGCTCAATACGGTGGCGGCTATCGCGTTTGCCATTGGTCTTTTGCGCAGTTTCATAAGCATTTAGTGCAAGTCTGACAGCACCATTACCTACAGCGTGGGTAGCAATCTGAAAGCCTAGCCTGTCTGCTTCAGTCACGAGTGCTTTGTAGTGGTCAGGTTCAAAGATGCTTTCGCCCAAATAGTTTGGGTCGTCGGGGTAGCCGTTTAAGGTAAGGGCGGTTTTGCCGTCATAAACGCCATCGGCAAAGAATTTGACCGCGCCAGCACGAAAGATCTCAGACCTATAAGTTTGACGTAAGGTAACAGCTTCCGTTGCCAGAGCCTCAAAGGGAGTCGTGGGTTCAACGTGATAGGGCATGTAGACGCGGCAGCTTAAGTCCCCTGAGCGCTCGAGCTTGCTATAAAAGTGTGCCTGCTCAGCGTTGCCCAGCATATTGTGCACACTGGTAATGCCATAAGCAGCCATGCGCTTTAAGGCACGTTTATGGGCACGTAAAATAAAGTCTTCACCTTTGGGTAAGTGGTCTATGCCAAAAATAAATACGCCACCTTCAACAATCTCACCAGTCGCCAGACCCGCTTCATCAAAGCTCATAGC